>NZ_JAJSRC010000107.1:0-353 GCF_021283245.1 Pseudomonas sp. NMI760_13
TCGACCTGGGTCTGGCCAGCCGGAATGATTACCTTGGCACCGTTGCTCAGGGTCACGGTCAGGTCCTGGTCGAGCTTCTGGCTGACCTTGACGGTGAACGACGGCTGCTGGGCCTCGTTGACATCGCCATTGCCGACGATGGTGACCGAGACCTTGTCGCCCTGGTTGCCGGTACCCGGGGTGCCCGAACCTGGCTCGTCGGTGACGGTGGTCTTCACTTCGTTCTGACCCAGGGTCAGTTTCTCGAAGTTATCCGCACCGGTGACGCCGGTGATCTTGTTGCTGATGGTCGGCTGACCACCGACGAATACGTCGTCTGGCGCATTGATGGTGAAGGTGCCGCTGGCGCTGCC
>NZ_JAJSRC010000108.1:0-353 GCF_021283245.1 Pseudomonas sp. NMI760_13
GGCGTGCTGTTCTACAACCTGCCGTGGGGCTGGTGGAACTTCACCTACAGCTACAGCGAGAGCGAATACCGCTCCCTGGCCCAGGCCAACGGCTTTACCTTCAAGCAGACCGGCGACAGCCAGAACCACCAGCTGCGCGCCGAGCGCGTGGTGCACCGCGACGCCACCAGCAAGACCTCGCTCAATGCCGGCATGGCCCACCTGCGCACCAACAACTACATCGAGGACAGCCGCCTGGCCGGCAGCAGCAACCGCCTGAGCGAGGCGCAGTTCGGCATCAACCATGGCCGGCGCCTGGGCAATGCCTTCGTCAACCTCGACCTGGGCACCCAGGAGGGCATCGGCGCCTTCGA
>NZ_JAJSRC010000018.1:0-122996 GCF_021283245.1 Pseudomonas sp. NMI760_13
ATGCCGACTTCGTCGCGCTTGTAGCGGCCGGGGTAGTCGAAGCGCTCGTAGTCGTCGGCCTGGTGCTGCAGGTCGCTTGCGTTGAATTCCTGCTGCAGGTGGTAGGCCGGGTGGGTGAAGGAGTAGTCGCGCTGCACCTGGCGAGCCGTGCGCACCTGTTCGCGGTAGTGCAGGCGGCGCAGGCAGGGGCGGGCCTGGTCGCCACCGCTGTTGGCGTGGTAGAGCACGGCCAGCGGGTCGGGATAGTCGTCGTCGATGAAACCTTCGTCGTCGTCATCGTCCTCGGGCTTGACCAGGCTGGAGCTGATCATGCCCAGGGTCAGCACGCGGTCGCTGACGAGCAGGCGGTGGCCCTTGGCGCTGTGGACGAAACGGTAGATGAAGCCTTCCTCGGCGGCCAGGCGAGTGATGAAGGCGAGGTCGGTTTCACCGGCCTGGACGCAGAACTCGCGGGGCGCGTGGGGAAAGCTGTGGCCCAGTTCGAAGTCGGTGATGCGCTGGGCCTTGAACAGGGTTTCGAGGATCTGCGGCACGCTTTGTTGCTGGAAGATGCGCCAGTTCGAACGCAGCCCGGCGCGGGCCAGCTTGGGCTCGATCACGGCCTGGTAGCGGGTGCGGCAGTTGCCGGTGTCGCCCTGGCTGAAGGCGCTGATCAGGCCGTGTACGTAGCGCATCGGGCGCTGGCCGCGCAGGATGGTGAACAGCGCGGGCTTGTCGAGCAGGTGGCCGAAGTCGACGTTGTCTTCGTAGCTGACCAGTTCGAGCACCAGCTTGAACGGGGTGCTGAGGGCTTCGTCGAGGGTGAAGGAGACCACTTCGAACGGGTCCTGGCTGGCCAGGGGCTCGAAGCGGTAGCTCAGGTTGGATTGATTGGGCATGAGAGGTCCTTCGGATACGGCTGTCCATGAACGAGACAGTGCTCGCCGTTGCCTGGCTGTTGCGGAATGCCCCCGTCGGTTACTGCTGCATGAGGGCGTTGAGAGCCTCAGGCAGAGCGACGGTGACGCAGACCTGAAACACTAGCGAGGAACGGATTCTGGGTGGTCGACAGGGCTTCCCAAATCCGCGTAGGACGTTTCTCTGATTTTCCTTTTCAGGGCTATTTGGCAGCATTCGCTTACAGTTCTTGGGAGAACCTGCCTGAGGATGCCCCCATGCCCGAAGCCCGCGAGCAGATCGACGCCTGCATCGCCAGCCTTGCCGACTGGCGTGGTTTGCGCCTGGTCCATCTCAGGGCGCTGATCCACCAGGCCGGGCTGCCCAATGCCAGTCTCAAGGGCGACACCCGCCGGGCCATCGACCTGCATGAGGACGAGTGGCTCGACGAGCAGGCGTTCATCGCGCTGGCGCTCAGCCTGGGTCAGCCCTGAATCACCACCCAGGCCTTGCGAGGGAGCAGGTGAGCGTCACACCGCCCGGGCGTTGAGCAGGCGCACGCCCAGGCCGATGAACAGCGCGCCGGTGGCGCGCTTGAACCAGGCGGCCAGGGGCGAAGCCTTCAGGCGCAGGCCGAAGCGCCAGGCGGTGAAACAGTAGAAGGAATGCACCAGGCAGACGATCAGCGAGCCGCTCAGGTACATCGCCGCGAACTGGCCGAAGATCGGCCGCCCGGGCTCGAGGAACTGCGGCAGGAAGGCGCAGAAGAACACCAGGGTCTTGGGATTGCTCACCGAGACCAGGAAGGCCTCCACGGCGATCCGCCATTGCGTCTGGGGTGGGGTCGCGACCACCTGGGTCGCCGGGGCGGCGGGGCCTCCTTTACTCAGCAACTGGCGCAGGCCGAGGTAGATCAGGTAGCCAGCGCCGGCCAGCTTCAGCACCAGGAACGCCGTGGGCAGCGAGATCAGCAAGGCGCCCACGCCCATCGCCACGGCGGTGATCGTCAGCAGTTGCGCGGTGAGGTTGCCGAACAGGGTCATGCCCATGCCGGAGGGGCCGTAGCGCAGGGCGTTGCGCACGGTCAGCAGGACGTTGGGGCCGGGGATCAGCGAGGTGAGCAGGTAGGCGAAGGAGAAGGTCAACCAGAGGTGCAAGGCCATGGGAGCGCGTCCTTTGCGCGGGGAAAGTCGAACAATGCCAGCAATCGGGACGGACTTCCATGGGGGGCTTGCGGACACATGAGCTGTCGATCTGCTGGGGATAGCGTGGGAGCGGTGGTGCGCCGATGCGACTGGTCCCGCGAACACCCGCGAAGCGGGCGCCAGGCATTGCGCAACCTTCATCGCGGGGCAAGCCCGCTCCCACGTTCTATGCTCTACGCCCTAGACCCAGACCCAGACCCAGACCCAGACCCAGACCCAGACCCAGACCCAGACCCAGGCGTCAGCGTGGCAGGCGTCCGCTGACGAAGTGCGCCACATCGTTGAACCCGGGCGTGGAGGCATGGCCCGGTGTCACCAGCGAGTCGATGAACGCTTCGTCCTCCGCCGTGATCTTCACCTCCAGCGCGCCGGCATAGGTGTCCCACTGCGCCTCGGTGCGCGGTCCGACGATGGCCGAGCTGACCAGGCGGTTGTTCAGCACCCAGGCGATGGCGAACTCGACGATGCCCACGCCCTTGGCCTCGGTGTAGGCATGGATCTTCTGGGCGATGGCCAGCGACTCCTGGCGCCATTCCACTTCCATGATGCGCTTGTCCTGGCGGCCGGCGCGGCTGCCTTGGTCCGGGGTCGAGCCGGGTGCGTACTTGCCGCTGAGCACGCCGCGGGCCAGCGGGCTGAACGGCACCACGCCCAGGCCATGGTAGGCGGCGGCGGTCAGTTGCTCGGGTTCGGCCTGGCGGTTGACGATGTTGTACAGCGGCTGGCTGACCACAGGCTTGGCCACGCCGAGTTTCTCCGCCAGGTTGCAGATCTCGGCGATGCGCCAGCCACGGAAGTTGGACACGCCCCAGTAGCGGATCTTGCCCTGGGCCAGCAGGTCGCCGATGGCGCGCACGATCTCTTCCAGGGGGACCGTGTGGTCCTCGCGGTGCAGGTAGTAGATGTCCAGGTAGTCGGTGCCCAGGCGCGTGAGGCTGGCCTCGATGGCATTGAACAGGTGCTTGCGCGACAGGCCGCTGCGGTTCGGCACGCCATCGACCGGACCGTAGCCGGCCTTGGAGGCGATGATCCAGTCGTGGCGGTTGCGCGCCACCGCCTCGCCGACGATCTCCTCGGAACGGCCGCCGTTGTAGACGTCGGCGGTGTCGACGAAATTGATGCCCTGGTCCCAGGCCTTGTCGATGATGCGCAGCGAGTCTTCGGTGCCGGTCTGCTCACCGAACATCATGCTGCCCAGGGTGAGGGCCGAGACGTGCAGGCCGGAGCGGCCGAGGGGGCGGTAGATCATTGCGAGTCATCCTTTCCTTACAGTGTGGGTGAACTTGTTTTACACAGTTCACCCCGGTATTGAAAGCTCGCGGTGGCAAAGGCAGGGCGTGCGCTCAGCGCGTCGGCAGGCCGAGCAGTTCGCGCCTTGTCTCCAGGGCAATGGTTGCATAACCCTTGCCGGTACCCCGGTTGCGCAACCCGTGGTCATGCTGGGCCGTCACGTCCTCCCAGCATTCGATCGACAGCAGCTGGCAGTAGCTGCTGTCGGTCTCGAGCTCGAAGTCTATGAAGCGTTCGGTATCGGTCAACAGACTGCCCGTCAGGCTGGCCATGCCGGGGAAGTCGAACTCAAGGTCCAGCAGCAGGGAGCGTGTCCAGTCGATCCCGTGGCTTTCGGCGACGCGCAGCAGGGCAGGCGGTACCTCACGGGTGAGCCAGGGGCGTGCCAACTCTCTGATGCGATGGGCAGTGAGCAGGTTCTGCTCCTGCACATTGAGTTGTCGCTTCCTGAGCAGCCGCTGGATATCCAGGGAGCGCAAGTTCATCCGTTGGCCCCGCCGCGGCCCAGGGCCTGCAGAAAGTCCTGTTCGCCGTCTGCCTGCCACCAAGGGATGCGAACCTGGCCGCCTTGTTGCCGAAGTTGGCGCAGCAGTGACAGCAGGGCGTCGATTCGAGGCGCATCCCAGTCAGGCCCCATGCGATAGTCCAGTGTCAGGCCGTGCTCGCAGACCATCACGCCCAGGTCAGGGAGGGGCTGGCCATCGATGTCGATGCCCTTGGCCAGTACATGAAACGGTTCGACAACACCGTCGCTGACACGTGAAGCATCCTGTGGGCCGGTAAAGGACGTTTCGCGCCCGCTTGCCTTGTCCCACAAGCTGCCGCAGTCCACCCTCGCACCGAGGGTGAACAGGCGTGCGAATGCGCTCGGCATATCCGCGCTCCGGGCAAAGTGGAGCTCGATTTCCGGCAGTGTCCCGTCGTCATGGCTGAAGTAGTCTGACAAGGGGTGTGCTTGTGGCGTCTCTACATGCAATACCAACTCGATCGAGTCTTCACGCAACTGCGCAAGTCCTTCGCTCTGAATTCTGCTGATGACGAATCGTGAGCCAGGGCGAGTTTCGGCAGGCATGGAAAAACCGTTGGCCAGCCGCTGCCTGAGCGCTTCGGTAAAGGTGATTTGAAGCATGTCTTCATGCAGTGCCAGGAACGCCTCTCGCCGATCACAGGAGACTCGCAACATCGTGCAGGTTCCTGTGGGAGAGCGAAGCGCGAGTTGCGCGTGGGTGCCAGGTCGGCATCGGCGCATTGTCCGTGCCAGGTTGTTGAATGCCTGGGTACTGGCAAAGAGGTGGGCCTGGTGTTCGTGCCAGTCGAAGTGCACTGGGTCAATCTCCATGCGCTGGGGCGAGTCTGCGGCGTACTGTACGGCGAGGAGCGCGCGGTTGCCACTCCCGGGCAACGCCAGGTCTCAATCCGCCCAGGCATCGATCAGGTCACGCGCCTCGCGGCTCGACAGCGGCCGCTTCAGCCGCTGCGACAGCACCGCCATGGCCCGCGCATGGCCCTTGGCGATCACCGCCTCGACCTGGTCGTCCAGGCACTGCAGGGCGATGAAGTCGCCCTGTTCCGGGGTGCCGACGTACTCGATGCGGTTCCAGCCGCTGGCATGCCCGAGCACTTCGTAGGTGCGCCCGTGCTGGTAGGTCCAGAAGAACGGCACGTCGTCGTAGCGGCGGCGCTCGCCGAGCATGTTGGCGGCGGCGATCACCCCATGCTGCTGGGCCAGGCGCCAGTGCTCGATGCGCACCGGGCGGCCGGCCAGGGGAAAGGTGGCGATATCACCGGCCGCCCACAGGCCGTCGGCGGCCTGCAGGTGGGCGTCCACCGTCAGCGAACGGTCCTCGGCCAGGGGCAGGTTTTGCAGGTAGCCGGTGGCCGGGCTGACGCCGGTGCCGAGCAGCACCAGCGGGGTTTGCAGGCGCTCGCCAGTGGCCAGCAACACGGCCTCGACCCGCTCCCGGCCTTCGAAGCCGCTCACCTCGGTCGGCCCGTGGAATACCACGCCCTTGCGTTCGTGCAGCTCGCGCAGGGTCTGGCCGATGCGCTCGCCCAGCTGCCGGGCCAGCGGGATGGCGTGGCGCGTGACTACATGCACCTGCAAGCCGTACTTGCGCAGGGCACTGGCGGCCTCGAGGCCGATGAACCCATCGCCGACGATCACCACCGGCTGGCCCGGCTCGGCCAGGTCGAGCAGCTGCGCGGCATCCGTGCGCGAGCGCAGCACGCAGATGCCGGGCAACTGCACGCCGGGGAGCTCGGGGCGCCTGGGTTTGCCGCCGGTGGCCAGCAGGGCGGCGTCGTACTTCAGCTTCTGGCCGTCGGCCAGGGTGATCACGCGCTTGCCGGCATCCACGGCGCGCACCTTGCCGTGCAGGCGCTGCAGCTGGCCGCGGCGCAGGGCGTCCGGGGCCAGCAGGGTCGGCACTTCGTCCACCGGCATCTGCCCGGCGATGACGAACTTGCTCAGGGCGGTGCGATCGTAGGCGTTCGGCTGTTCCTGGTCGATCCACAGCAGGCGCCCGGCAAAGCCATGCTCGAGCAGGGTGGCGATGGCGGCCGAGCCGGCGGCGCCGGCGCCCACCACGACGAAGGTGCGGGCGTCACTGTGGCGCGGCGGTGCTGTCTCGGGCAACGGCTGGTCGTCGACCCAGACCTGGCCATCCCTGAGCTCTACGGCATGGCGGCGCAGGCCGGTCAGGGCCGGCGGTTCGCAGACCGCGCCCTCGTCCACGGCGAAGGCGGCCTTGTGCCAGGGGCAGACCAGCAGCCCGCCACAGACCGCGCCCTCTTCCAGGGGCGCGCCCTCATGCGGGCAGTTGGCCTGGTAGGCCTTCACCAATTCGCCCTGGCGCACCAGGACGATGTCCTCGGTGCCGGCCTGGACGCGCAGGGGGCGGTGTTCCTCGAGCTGGTCGAGGCTGGCCACGGCGTGCAGGGTCATGGCGGATCTCCTCAGGCGTTGTGTTTCATTTGACGCCTGCCATGGGCCTGGACTGCGACGACCCGACGATCGGAGGTGGTCATTACAACTTTTCACAAAAACTTCAAATGAGACTAAATTGACTCAAATCGAATGTGTTAGTACCATTCGCGCCAAATTTAGTTAACGGCTCGGGTGAGTTCATGAGCAATTTGCGTGCAATAGGAGTGGCCAGCTGGCTGGCAGTGGCAGTAGCCCTGGCTGGCTGCGGGGCGGCCGATGAACAGCAGGTCGGCGCTGAAACGGCGTTTCCGGTGGAAATCGTGACCGTGGCCGCCGAGCCACTGGCCCTGGCCTCGACCTTGCCAGGCCGGGTCGAGCCGATGCGGGTGGCCGAGGTGCGTGCGCGGGTGGCCGGCATCGTCCTGCACAAGCGTTTCGAGGAAGGTGCCGACGTCAAGGCCGGCGATGTGCTGTTCCAGATCGACCCGGCGCCGTTCAAGGCCGCCCTGGCCCGCGCCGAGGCCGACCTGGCCCGGGCCCAGGCCGTGCAGCACGAAGCCCAGGCGCGGGTAAAACGCTATGCGCCGCTGGTGAAGATCGAAGCGGTGAGCCAGCAGGACTTCGACAGCGCCACCGCCGAGCTGCGCAGCGCCCAGGCTGCCGTGCGTTCGGCCCAGGCCGACGTGCAGACCGCGCGCCTGAACCTGGGCTATGCCACGGTCACCGCGCCGATCTCCGGGCGCATCGGTCGCGCCCTGGCCACCGAAGGCGCGTTGGTCGGGCAGGGCGACGCCACGCTGATGGCGCGCATCCAGCAGCTCGATCCGATCTACGTCGACTTCACCCAGTCCGCCGCCGACGCCCTGCGCCTGCGCCAGGCCCTCAAGGACGGCGCCCTGGGTGGTGGCGACGACAAGGCGCTGACGGCCCAGGTGGAAGGCACCGACTACCAGCGCCAGGGCGCGCTGATGTTCACCGACGTGGCGGTCGACCGCGGCACTGGCCAAGTCACCCTGCGCGGGCGCTTCGACAATGCCGACGGCATTCTCCTGCCGGGCATGTACGTGCGCGTGCGCACCCCCCAGGGCACCGACCAGCAGGCCATCCTGGTGCCGCAACGGGCGGTGCAGCGTGGCAGCGACGGCGAGGCGCGGGTGATGGTGGTCGGCACTGGCAGCCTGGCCGAGGCGCGCAGCGTGCGCACCGGCGTGATGCAGGGTTCGCGCTGGCAGGTCGTCGAAGGCCTGCGCGGCGGTGACCAGGTCATCGTCGGCAGCCCGGCCGGCCTGGCCCCGGGCATGCCCGTGGTGCCGGCACAGGCGCAGCCGGTCGCGGCGAAATAAGGCGAGGGTAGCGAGATGTCCAAGTTCTTCATCAATCGGCCGAACTTCGCCTGGGTCGTGGCGCTGTTCATTTCCCTGGCCGGCCTGCTGGTGATCCCGGCGTTGCCGGTGGCCCAGTACCCCAGCGTGGCACCGCCACAGATTTCCATCACCGCCAGCTACCCGGGCGCTTCGGCCAAGGTGCTGGTGGAGTCGGTAACCAGCATCATCGAGGAGTCGCTCAACGGCGCCAAGGGCCTGCTGTACTACGAGTCCACCAACAACTCCAACGGCGTCGCCGAGGTGCTGGTGACCTTCGAGCCCGGCACCGAGCCGGACATGGCCCAGGTCGATGTGCAGAACCGCCTGAAGCAGGCCGAGGCGCGCATGCCCCAGGCGGTGCTGACCCAGGGCCTGAAGGTGGAGCAGGCCAGTTCCGGCTTCCTGCTGATCTACGCCCTGACCAGCAAGGCCGGCGACCGTGGCGACACCACGGCCCTGGCCGACTACGCCGCGCGCAACATCAACAACGAACTGCTGCGCGTGCCGGGCGTGGGCAAGCTGCAGTTCTTCGCCTCCGAAGCGGCCATGCGGGTCTGGGTCGATCCGCAGAAACTGGTGGGCTATGGCCTGTCCATCGACGACATCAACAACGCCATCCGCGGCCAGAACGTCCAGGTGCCGGCCGGCAGCTTCGGCAGCACGCCGGGCGCCAGCGAACAGGAGCTGACCGCGACCCTGGCGGTGCAGGGCACCCTCGATACTCCCGAGGCCTTCGCCGGCATCGTCCTGCGCGCCAACCCGGACGGCTCCAGCGTGCGCCTGGGCGATGTCGCGCGCCTGGCCATCGGCAGCGAGAACTACAACCTGTCCTCGCGCCTGGACGGCCACCCGGCCGTGGCCGGCGCGGTGCAGCTGGCGCCCGGCGCCAATGCCATCCAGACCGCGACGCTGGTCAAGGAGCGCCTGGCCGAGCTTGCGCAGTTCTTCCCCGAGGGCGTCGAGTACTCGGTGCCCTACGACACCTCGCGCTTCGTCGACGTGGCCATCGAGAAAGTCATCCACACCCTGATCGAAGCCATGGTGCTGGTGTTCCTGGTGATGTTCCTGTTCCTGCAGAACGTGCGCTATACCCTGATTCCGTCGATCGTGGTGCCGGTGTGCCTGCTGGGCACACTAATGATCATGAAGCTGCTCGGCTTCTCGGTGAACATGATGACCATGTTCGGCATGGTGCTGGCCATCGGCATCCTGGTGGACGATGCCATCGTGGTGGTGGAGAACGTGGAGCGGCTTATGGCCGAGGAGGGCCTGTCGCCGGTGGACGCGACCATCAAGGCGATGGGGCAGGTGTCCGGGGCGATCATCGGCATCACCCTGGTGCTGGCGGCGGTGTTCCTGCCGCTGGCGTTCATGTCCGGTTCCGTGGGGGTGATCTACCAGCAGTTCTCGGTGTCGCTGGCGGTGTCGATCCTGTTCTCCGGCTTCCTCGCCCTGACCTTCACCCCGGCGCTGTGCGCCACGCTGCTCAAGCCGGTGCCCCATGGCCACCATGAGAAGGGCGGTTTCTTCGGTGCCTTCAACCGCGCCTTCGCCCGCGTGACCGAGCGCTACTCGGTGATGAACAGCGCTCTGGTGGCCCGCGCCGGTCGCTGGATGCTGGCCTACGTCGGCATCCTGGTGGTGCTCGGTTATTCCTACCTGCGTCTGCCGGAAGCCTTCGTGCCTTCGGAGGACCTGGGTTACAGCATTGTCGACGTGCAACTGCCGCCGGGCGCCAGCCGGGTGCGTACCGACCACACCGCCGAGGCGCTGGAGCAATTCCTGATGTCCCGCGAGGCGACGGCCAGCTCGTTCATCGTCAGCGGCTTCAGCTTCTCGGGCCAGGGCGACAATGCCGCGCTGGCGTTCCCGACCTTCAAGGATTGGTCCGTGCGCGGCCCCGAGCAGTCGGCCGAGGCGGAAACCGCCGCCATCAACGCCCAGTTCGCGGCCAATGGCGACGGCACCATCACGGCGGTCATGCCGCCGCCGATCGATGGCCTGGGCAACTCGGGCGGTTTCGCCCTGCGCCTGATGGACCGTGGCGGCCTGGGCCGCGAAGCACTGCTGGCGGCCCGCGACCAGCTGCTGGCCCGTGCCAACGGCAACCCGGTGATCCTCTACGCGATGATGGAAGGCCTGGCCGAGGCACCGCAGCTGCGCGTGCAGATCGACCGCGAGAAGGCCCGCGCCCTGGGCGTGAGCTTCGAAGCCATCAACAGCACCCTGGCTACCGCCTTCGGTTCGGCGGTGATCAACGACTTCACCAACGCCGGGCGCCAGCAGCGCGTGGTGGTACAGGCCGAACAGGGCGAGCGCATGACCCCGGAAAGCGTGCTGCGCCTGTATGCCCCTAATGCCGGAGGCGAGCAGGTACCGTTCAGTGCCTTCGTCACCACCAAGTGGGAAGAGGGCCCGGTGCAGCTGGTGCGCTACAACGGCTATCCGTCGATTCGCATCGCCGGTGACGCCGCGCCCGGCCACAGCACCGGCCAGGCGATGGCCGAGATGGAGCGCCTGGTCAGCGAGCTGCCGCCTGGCATCGGCTATGCCTGGACGGGCCTGTCGTACCAGGAGAAGGTCTCCAGCGGCCAGGCCACGGCCTTGTTCGCCCTGGCCATCCTGGTGGTGTTCCTGCTGCTGGTGGCGCTGTACGAAAGCTGGGCGATCCCGCTGACGGTGATGCTGATCGTGCCGATCGGCGCCCTGGGCGCGGTGTGGGCAGTGATGCTCACCGGCCTGCCCAACGATGTGTACTTCAAGGTCGGCCTGATCACCATCATTGGTCTTGCGGCGAAGAACGCGATCCTGATCGTCGAGTTCGCCAAGGAGCTGTGGGAGAAGGGCTACAGCCTGAGCGACGCCGCCATTGAAGCCGCGCGCCTGCGTTTCCGCCCGATCGTGATGACCTCCATGGCCTTCATCCTCGGCGTGGTGCCGCTGGCCATCGCCAGCGGCGCCGGCGCGGCCAGCCAGCGCGCCATCGGTACCGGGGTGATCGGCGGCATGCTCAGCGCCACCTTGCTGGGCGTGGTGTTCGTGCCGATCTGTTTCGTATTCGTGCTGAAGCTGCTCAAGCGCAAGCCGGCCCCCGTGCAACACGCTGTCGAGGTGACCAAGTGATGCTCATGCGCAATCTTGCAATTCCGTTCGCGCTGGCCGTCACCTTGGCCGGCTGCTCCCTGGCGCCGACCTACCAGCGTCCCGAGGCGCCGGTGGCGACCGCGTGGGGCGATGCCGCCGGCCATCACGGCAAGGTGGTGGAGCAGTTGGACTGGCAGGCGTTCATCGTCGACCCGTCCCTGCGCCAGCTGGTGGGCACCGCGCTGGACAACAACCGCTCGCTGCGCCAGACCCTGCTGGATATCGAGCAGGCCCGCGCGCAGTACCGCATCCAGCGCGCCGACCGGGTGCCGGGCTTGAATGCCGGGGCTTCCGGCAACCGCCAGCACTTGCCGGCGGACCTGTCGAGCAACGGTCGTGAGGGTGTCAGCAGTACTTACCAGGTGGGCCTGTCGCTGCCCGAATACGAAGTTGACCTGTTTGGCCGGGTGAAAAGCCTGAGTGACGCGGCCCTGGAACAGTACCTGGCCACCGAGGAAGTTGGCCGTGCCGCGCGCATTGCCCTGATCGCCGAAGTGAGTCAGGCCTACCTGACCCTGGACGGCGCCGAGCGGCGCCTGGCGCTGACCCGCCAGACCCTGGCCAGCCGCGAGGATTCGCTGGCCCTGGTCGGCCAGCGGCGTGGCGCCGGCACGGCCACGGCGCTGGATCACCAGGAGGCGCTGGGGCTGGTCGAGCAGTCGCGGGCCGAGCTGGAAGGCATCGTGCGCGAGCAGCGCCAGGCCTACAACGCCCTGGTGCTGCTGCTGGGCAGCGCGGACGCGGCGAAGGCGATCCCGGCCGAGCGCGGCGAGGCGCCGCTGGTCCTGCAGGACATCGCCCCGGGCGCGCCGTCGGCGCTGATCGAACGTCGCCCGGACATCCTCGCCGCCGAGCACCGGCTGCGGGCGCGCAATGCCGATATCGGCGCGGCGCGGGCGGCGTTCTTCCCGCGGATCAGCCTGACCGGCAGCTTCGGTACTTCCAGCGCGCAGATGTCCGGGCTGTTCGACGGCGGTTCGCGCAGCTGGAGCTTCATGCCGCAGCTGTCGCTGCCGCTGTTCGACGCCGGGCGCAACAAGGCCGGCCTGAGCCTGGCCGAGGCGCGCAAGGATTCGGCGGTGGCGGCCTATGAGGGCACGATCCAGACCGCCTTCCGCGAAGTCGCCGACGCCCTGGCCGCCACCGACACCTTGCGCCGCGAGGAAGCGGCGCGCCGGGCCCTGGCCGACACCAGCCGGGCGACCGTGGCGCTGGCCAAGGCGCGCTACGAGGGCGGCGTGGACAGCCACCTGCGCTACCTGGATGCGCAGCGCAGCGGTTATGTCAACGAAGCGGCCTTCATCGAGGCCAGCACCCAGCGCCAGCTGGCGTTGGTCGATCTGTTCCGCGCCCTGGGCGGTGGTTGGCCGGACGAGGGCTGAAAGACTCCTTTGGTTGGGGATTCCAACCGCTCGGCCCCGGGGGATCTTTGCCCGGGGCTTTTTTATTTGGGCTTACACAATCTGTGTAGGAGCGGCCTTGTGCCGCGAAAGGGCTGCACAGCAGCCCCAAGATCTCGTGGCGAAGCGCAGATTGCCGGGGCCGCTACGCAGCCCTTTCGCGGCACAAGGCCGCTCCTACAGAGGATCGTGGACAGGTTAATCCTGCAGCAGATCCGGGCTGTTGAAGTTACTCAATCGCGGATCGTCCTCGACACACTCCAGCCCCTGGACGCTCGCCTGCAGCAACGCCTTCTGCAAACTCCGCTCCCCCGCCTGCCAGGCCTGCTCCAGCAGCGGCAGCAACCGCCGCGGCAACACACTGAACATCGGCTGCCAGTACCCACCTTGGCGTACCATGGCCGCGCTGTCGCGGGCCACCGCCAGGGCCAGCAGGTCTTCGATCAAGGCCCGGTCGATCCGCGGCGCATCGCAGGCCAGCAGCACCACCCATTCATGCCGCGCCACCTTGAGCCCGCTGATGACCCCGGCCAGCGGACCGGGAAAATCTGCTTCGGCATCGCCGACAAGCTGGTCGGCATACGCCGCATAGGCCGCCTGGTTGCGGTTGCAGGAGATCACCAGGTCATCGCTGAGCGCCCGCACGGCACGTTGCACATGGGCCACCAGCGGCTCGCCGCGCCAGGCCACCAGGCCCTTGTCGCGGCCGCCCATGCGCTGGCCACGACCACCGGCGAGGATAAGGATGGAACAGGGGGGGAGGGCGTCAGGCATGAAAAAGGGTTCCGGGCGGTCAATGCCGGGAACCCTCCCATTTACCGCGGGGCTTGTCCAGTCAGGCCTCGTGGGTAGCTGCCTCGGCCGTCCTTGTCCGGCCACGCCCGGCCAGGCGCATCACCACGACGAAGAACACCGGCACGAACACCACGGCGAAGGTGGCGCTGAGCATGCCGCCGATCACCCCGGTGCCGATCGCCTGCTGGCTGGCCGAGCTGGCGCCGCTGGCGATGGCCAGGGGCACCACGCCGAGGATGAACGCCAGCGAGGTCATCACGATCGGGCGCAGGCGCAGGCGCGCGGCCTGGATCGCCGCGTCCACCGCGTCGTGCCCCTGGTCCACCAGGTCCTTGGCGAACTCGATGATCAGGATGGCGTTCTTTGCCGACAGGCCGATCAGGGTGATCAGGCCGACCTTGAAGAACACATCGTTGGGCATCCCGCGCAGGGTCACGGCGAGTACCGCGCCGAGCACGCCCAGGGGCACCACCAGCAGCACCGCGGTGGGGATCGACCAGCTTTCGTACAGCGCCGCCAGGCACAGGAACACCACCAGCAGCGACAGCGCCATCAGCAGCGGCGCCTGGCTGCCGGACAGGCGTTCCTGCAGCGACAGGCCGGTCCATTCCAGGCCGGAACCGGCCGGCAACTGGGCGACCAGGTGCTCGATCTCGGCCATGGCCTCGCCCGAGCTGTAGCCGGCCGCCGGCTCGCCGGAGATCGACACCGCCGGGTAGCCGTTGTAGCGGGTCAGCTGCACCGGTCCGGACTGCCAGTGGGCCGTGACGAAGGCGCCCAGGGGCACCATCTTGCCGCTGTTGTTGCGCACATGGATCTTCAGCAGGTCCTCGACCTGGCTGCGCCGGTCGCCTTCGGCCTGCACCACCACCCGCTGCATGCGGCCCTGGTTGGGGAAGTCGTTGACGTAGTTGGAGCCCACCGCAGTGTCGAGCACCGCGCCGATATCGGCGAACGAAACACCCAGGGCATTGGCCTGGCGCCGATCGATTTCCAGTTCCACCTGGGGGCTTTCGGCCAGCGAGGCTTCGCGCACATTGACCAGCACCTTGCTCTTGCGCGCCGCCTCCAGCAGTTGGTCGCGGGCCTCCATGAGCACGGTGTGGCCCATGCCGCCACGGTCCTGCAGGCGGAACTCGAAGCCGGTCGACTCGCCCAGGCCGTCCACCGGTGGCGGCAGCACCGCGTAGGCGATGGCGTCCTTGAGCTGGGTGAAGGCCAGGGTGGCGCGGTCGGCGATGGACTGCGCGCTGTCGTCGCCACCGCGTTCGGACCAGTCCTTGAGCGTGGTGAAGGCCAGCGCCGCGTTCTGCCCGCTGCCGGAGAAGCTGAAACCGAGGATCAGCGTGGTGTTGGCCACGCCTGGCTCTTCGCCGTTGTGCGCCTCGATCTGCTGCGCCACCTCGATGGTCCGCGCCTGGCTGGCGCCCGGCGGCAGCTGGATGTCGGTGATGGTATAGCCCTGGTCCTCGGTGGGCAGGAAGGCGGTGGGCAGCTGGCTGAAGCCGTAGCCGAGCACCGCCAGCAGCGCGGCATACACCAGCAGGTAGCGGCCGCTGCGGGCCAGGGCGTGGCTCACCCAGCGCTGGTAGCCGTTGCTCATGCCTTCGAAGCGGCGGTTGAACCAGCCGAAGAAACCCTTGCGCTCATGGTGCTCGCCCTTTTCCAGGGGCTTGAGCAGGGTGGCGCACAGCGCTGGGGTCAGGCTCAGGGCGAGGAACGCCGAGAACAGGATCGACACCGCCATCGACACCGAGAACTGCTGGTAGATCACGCCTACCGAGCCCTTCATGAAGGCCATCGGCAGGAACACCGCCACCAGCACCAGGGTGATGCCGACTATGGCGCCGCTGATCTGGCCCATGGCCTTGCGTGTGGCTTCCTTGGGCGGCAGGCCTTCCTCGGCCATGATCCGCTCGACGTTCTCCACCACGACGATGGCGTCATCCACCAGGATGCCGATGGCCAGCACCATGCCGAACAGGGTCAGCACGTTGATCGAGAAGCCCAGCGCGTTCATCACCGCGAAGGTGCCCATCAGCGCCACCGGCACCACCAGGGTCGGGATCAGGGTGTAACGGAAGTTCTGCAGGAACAGGAACATCACCGCGAACACTAGCACCATGGCCTCGACCAGGGTGTTGATCACCTGCTGGATCGAGACCTTGACGAACGGCGAGGTGTCGTAGGGGATGTCGTACTTCACCCCGGCCGGGAAGTAGCGCGCCAGCTCGTCGAGCTTCTGCTTGACCAGGCCCGCGGTTTCCATGGCATTGGCGCCGGGTGACAGCTTGACGCTGAAGGCGCTGGTGGCCTTGCCGTTCAGGCGCGTGCCGTACTGGTACTCCTGGGCGCCGATCTCGACCCGGGCGACATCACCGACGGTAACGGTCGAGCCGTCGGTGTTGGCGCGCAGGACGATGGCGGCGAATTCCTCGGGGGTGCTCAGCTGGCCCTTGACCACCACGTTGGCGGTGATCTCCTGGGTCGGCCGGCTGGGCAGGTCGCCGATGCTGCCGGGGGCGACCTGGGCGTTCTGCGCGGCGATGGCCTCGGCCACGTCGTTGGGCGTGAGGTTGAAGCCGACCAGCTTGGCCGGGTCGATCCAGATGCGCATGGCCCGCTCCGAGCCGTACAGCTGTGCCTTGCCGACGCCCTTGATGCGGCGGATCTCGTTCATCACGTTGCGCGCGAGGATGTCCGACAGGGCGATCTCGTCGAGGCTGCCATCCTCGGAGGTGAGGGTGGCCAGCAGCAGGAAACCGGTGGACACCTTTTCTACCTGCAGGCCTTGCTGGGTCACCGGGCGCGGCAGGCGCGACTCGATTACCTTGAGGCGGTTCTGCACGTCGACCTGGGCCAGGTCCGGGTTGGTGCCGGGCTGGAAACTGGCGGTGATGGTGGCGCTGCCCAGGCTGCTCTGCGACTCGAAGTAGAGCAGGTTGTCGGCACCGTTGAGCTCCTGCTCGATGATGCTGACCACGCTCTCGTCCATGGTCGCCGCCGAGGCGCCCGGGTAGACGGCGTAGATTTCCACCTGCGGCGGCGCCACGTCGGGGTACTGGGCCACCGGCAGCTGCGGGATGGCCAGGGCGCCGACCAGGAGGATGAACAGGGCGACCACCCAGGCAAATACCGGGCGGTCGATGAAGAACTGCGGCATGGATCAGGCCCTCATTGGCCGGTGTGTTGGGCGACCGCGGAGGCGCCCGGCTGCTCGTCGACCTGGACCTGGTCCCCGGCCTTGACGTGTTGCAGGCCCTCGACCACCACGCGATCACCGGGGGCCAGGCCCTCGCTGACGATCCAGCGATCACTCTGGGCGCTGCCCAGGACCACCTGGCGTTCGCTGATGCGGTCCTGCGGGTCGACCAGCAGCACCTTGGGCACGCCGGCGCTGTCGCGCAGGATGGCGCGCTGCGGCACGCTGATGCCCTGGGGCTGTACGGCCTGGTCCAGGCGCACGCGCACGTAGCTGCCTGGCAGCAGGTCGAGGTCGGGGTTGGGGAACTCGCTGCGCAAAGTGATCTGGTTGGTGCTTGGGTCGACGCTGATGTCCGAGAACAGCAGCTTGCCGGCCAGCGGGTAGGCGCTGCCGTCATCCTGGATCAGCGTGGCCTTGACCTGGCCCTGGCCGACCTGCTGCAGCTCGCCGGCGCGCAATGCGCGGCGCAGGGCATTGAGCTCGCGGGTCGACTGGGTGACATCGGCATGAATCGGGTTCAACTGCTGGATGGTGGCCAGCGGCGTGGTTTCGCTTTGCCCGACCAGCGCGCCCTCGGTCACCAGGGCGCGGCCGATGCGTCCGGAGATCGGCGCGGTGACGGTGGCGTAGCCCAGGTTCAGGCGTGCCCGTTCCAGCGCCGCCTTGGCTTCGCCGACCGCAGCATCGGCCTGGAGGAAGGCGGCGCGGGCGTTGTCGTACTCCTGGCGGCTGACCGCCTTGTCGTCGACCAGCTCGCGGTAGCGCTGCTCCTGCAGGCGGGCCTGGTACAGGGTTGCCTCGGCCTTGGCCAGGCTGGCGCGGGCGCTGTCGAAGTCGGCCTTGAACGGCGCCGGGTCGATCAGGAACAGCACATCACCTTGCTTGACGTCGCTGCCTTCGCGGTACACCCGCTTGAGCACCACGCCGGCTACCCGGGCGCGCACCTCGGCGGTACGCGGCGCGAGGATGCGGCCGCTGAGTTCGGTGCTGATCGCCAATGGCTGCACGGCCAGGGTCTCGACCCGGACCTGGGAAGGCGGGGCTTGTTCTTCCTGTTCGGCGGCGTCGTTGCAACCGGCCAGGGAAAGGGTCATCAGCGCCAGCAGCGCCAAGGGGCGCAGGCGCGAAGGGCAGGGAATGGACATACGGATCTTCCAGGTTTGATCCAGCGTATGCTAAAGCAGCCGTTCGGGTGGCGGCTGTTAAGCTGTGTTGGGCGTGTGTGAAAAAGTGTGAACAATCGGCGGTGGCCCGCCCAGGATTCTATATCCTGCCTTACTTCAATCTTTCGTCAAATCCCCTTATGCCGAACATTCTCCTGGTCGAAGACGACAGCGCGCTGTCCGAGCTGATCGCCAGCTACCTGCAACGCAACGATTTCCATGTCCGGGTGATCGCCCGCGGCGACCATGTGCTGGACGAGTTCCGCCGGCAGAAACCGGACCTGGTGATCCTCGACCTGATGCTGCCGGGCCTCGACGGCCTGCAGGTGTGCCGCTTGCTGCGCCAGGAAACCCAGGGCCTGCCGATCCTCATGCTGACCGCCCGTGACGACAGCCACGACCAGGTGCTGGGGCTGGAAATGGGCGCCGACGACTACGTCACCAAGCCTTGCGAACCCCGGGTGCTGCTGGCCAGGGTGCGCACCCTGCTGCGCCGCAGCAGTGTCAACGAACCGCGCCTGGACAGCGACCTGATCCAGGTCGGCGGCCTGCGCATCGACCTGGCCGAGCGCACGGTCAGCTGGCGCGGCGAGGAGGTGGAGCTGTCCAGCGGCGAGTACAACCTGCTGGTGGTGCTGGCGCGCAACGCCGGCGAGGTGATGAGCCGCGACCGTATTCTCCAGCAACTGCGCGGCATCGAATTCAACGGCACCGACCGCTCGGTGGACGTGGCCATCTCCAAGCTGCGCCGGCGCTTCGACGACAGCGCCGGCGAGGCGCGCAAGATCAAGACCGTGTGGGGCAAGGGGTATCTGTTCAGCCGGGTCGAGTGGGAGTACTGACAGGCCATGCTCAAGATCCTGGTGCGGCTGTACCTGGTGATCATCGTCGCCTATGCCGGGGCGATCGCCTTGATCCCCGACACCATCGTCGGGCTGTTCCATGAGCGTTTCATGGCCTACAACCTCGAGCAGGCCAAAGGCGTGCAGACCCTGATCGTGCGCCAGTTCCAGCAGGCGCCGCGGGAGCAGTGGCCGGCAGTGGAAAAAGACCTGGCCGGGGTGTTCAAGCCGCTGCAAGTGCGCCTGCTGCGCATGGACGAGGCCGAGCTGAGCAGCGAGGAAAAAGCCCGGCTCGAGCATGGCCTGTACGCGGTGCGCATGGCCGACTGGGGCTACTACGAAACGGTGCTGGCGCCGCTGGATTCGCAATGGCTGGTGCGCCTGCACTCGCCGGACGACCCGCTGGACATCAACGTGCTGTCCTGGGGCGTGACCGTGCTGATCGGCGCGGCCATGCTTGGCTGCCTGCTGCTGTGGGTATGGCCGCACTGGCGCGACCTCGAACGGTTGAAGGACACCGCCCGGCGCCTGGGGCGCGGCGAGATGTCCGAGCGCACGTCTATTTCGCCACGCTCGAACATCGGTGAACTGGCCGGGGTGTTCGACACCATGGCCAGCGACCTGGAGCGCCAGGTCAACCAGCAGCGCGAACTGCTCAACGCGGTCTCCCATGAGCTGCGCACGCCGCTGACGCGTCTGGACTTCGGCCTGGTGCTGTTGTTCGACGAGGTGCCGCCGGCCAGCCGCAAGCGCCTGCTGGGGCTGGTGGGGCACGTGCGCGAGCTGGACGAGCTGGTGCTCGAGCTGCTGTCCTACAGCCGCCTGGACAGCGTCGACCAGGCCCGCGAGCGGGTCGAGGTGTCGTTGCTGGAGCTGGTGGACAGCGTGCTCGGCAGTTTCGCCGAGGAGCTGGACAACCGTGGCATCCGTTGGGAGGTGCGCTGCGAAACCGACCTGCCGCGCTTTGTCCTCGACCCGCGGCTGACCGCCCGCGCCGTGCAGAACCTGGTGCGCAACGCCATGCGCTATTGCGATGAAAGCCTGCTGCTGCGCCTGCGCCGGGAAGAAGACGGCGCCTGCCTGGTGACCGTGGAGGACGATGGCATCGGCATCCCGACCGAGGAGCGTGAGCGGATCTTCCAGCCGTTCTATCGCCTGGACCGTAGCCGTGATCGCAATACCGGTGGGTTCGGGTTGGGGCTGGCGATCAGTCGGCGGGCCATCGAAGGGCAGGGCGGGACACTGACCGTGGCGCAGTCGGCGTTGGGTGGGGCGCAGTTCAGGATTCGCTTGCCTGGGTCGCTGTGATGAACATCGGTGCATGAGGTGAACAACTGCCGCCGCCCAAGTGATTCGATGCGGCAGCAGTTGATAGGTCGCCAGCTTCAGTTGATTACATTCCGTCAGATCCAATGCCTAAGGGATACGCTTAGGTCTGTAGTTGCTATAGGGTTTATTACTTTTAAGTACCGATAGATAAACGCTGGAAGCGTTTCTGCCCGCCTCGCGCCCGGCCTCCATGAGTGCAGCGTCCTGGGTCATGGTTAAGTAGGTAAGTTCATTGTGTAGTGTGTCGGCTTTGTGTTCTAAGTTTGCGACTATTTGCGGGCCTTTGGGGCCGAGATCATTTATTGCAAGCTTGTGGGTAAGGTAAGTGCTCTGGGCTTTTTGATAGTTTGTATGAGTGATCGAGCGCGTTTTGATGATGGAGTCGTAGTGGCTCAGGGAGTTTTCATAGTGCATTTCAACAATGGGGAAGAAACCAGCGTTGTTTCGGTTGCCTAGCTTTTCTACCAATTCACTCGTGAAGCATCCGGGGTTGCGAGAGTCAGGTACAAGGTCCCATGTGCCGGCTGATTCGATAAAGCCTGTCGAAGTGACACTGCCTTCATAGCCTTTTATGGGCGTTCCGGAGCTTGCGTGGAGTTCCCTCATTATTGACGAGTTGCCGCCCGTCGCCGAGTCGCACATGACCAATTCAATCTCGTCGAAGTGCTTTGGGTCAAGGTTGGATCGAATAAGACGGTCATTAAGGTCGTGGCCATCCCAATACTCGCTGTGGACTTTTGGTTCAAGGGCGTGACTTGCTGAAGTTTCTGGTGACGTATCGTGTAGTAACTTATGTGCGGCTCGCTTCTCGATGCTGCTTTCTACGCGTATCATATAGCGGGCTTTATGCCCGGGGGCGCTGACATTCGCCGTGTGGCCAAAAACCTTTAGCTTCAAACTGGGCATGGTTATTTTCGGTTCAAACGATCCTATTTTATGCAGGGATGCTGTACTTGCCCCCTTCGGCTCTAACTCGAAAGCCTTTGCGCCCCAACGCCTGGCAGCTGATCTATAGCGGTTAAAGGAGGCGATCTGGTGATCAAAAACTTCTTGCAGGACATTGGCCTTCAGGAGAAGTTTTTTATTGAGCTCTTGTAGCTCGCTAACGGCTAGAGCATGCCGGCGCGCGCAACTGTTGATCAGTTCGTGATGAATTCGTGTGTACAGATCGTGGTGCGATATTCCGGGTGTATTTTTTGCTTTGTTCAAAATAAGCGCTACATCGTTGCCGTCACCGATTAGTTTTGCCAGGGAAAGCAGGTGGTCCGTTTTGTGTTGTCGTAGTGTGGCGGCGGCATCTGAGGTGAGGGTGGTTTTAAAATAGTTGTCCAGAAGTTGAGATTGTCTTAGTTCTTCACCTGTGTGTGGAGAAATTATCTTGTAGGGCGTGTTCCTCAGATCGGTTATTGCCAGTGATTCGAGGCGTGATGTTGCCGTTCTTATCTCTGTGGCAATGGCAGAGGATTGTTCCAGTGTGTCCATGAACTCAACAAGCTCGCCTTGCATAGCTTTGTGGCTATCTGGTCTGGCAATGGCCATCATTTCCTTATCGTCTGCCATGGCGGAGGTGGCACTTAAACGTCGGCCAAATGCCTGTTTTTCCGAGTTGCGGAAGAAGAATTCGCTGTGCTGTGTTCTAAGACCGACAAGCTCTTCATGAGCTCCTTTGAGAGTGGCAACTTGTTCAAATGCTTGATTGTGTTGCTGCTTCAGGGCGCAGAAGTTGTGATGTTCTGCGGTGGCGCGCAGGTTAATTCCCTGCATTTCTTTAACTTCCATTGATATCAGGGCTGCATCCTCACCAAGCGCCTGCGTGCCGCCAAGGGTTTTGGTGAATTTGTTGATCTCGTCAGATATTTTTTTCATGTCCTGAATTTCAGCAACGTTACTGGCCACCGTGTTGCCGATTCGAGACTGCTCCACAATGGCGTGTAGGTTGCCAGGGCCATGTGGATTAACGTTCAGTGGCGTGAAGAGCCTCTGCTGACCTGCCCATGTCGTGATGCCGAGTGGGTTCTCAAGTAGATGATTGACATCACCCGCCGCACTGCCCAGGTCGAACATATGGTCTACTTGATTCACAGCGTTTGCTGTACGTGATTTGCTCGCACTACTGCCAATGTTGTGCAACTTATCTAGATTATCACCACGCGATCCCAGGCGGCGAAAAGCGTTGGATAGGCCATTAAATTTAATGGCTGCCTTTATTTGTTTGGTCTGACGCGCAAGCCAAACCAATCCCTGGCCCAATTTCTTGATACCTGTTTTTGCGAGGTCGGCAAGGCCAACAGCGAGAGCCGCGTATCCCAGCGTCTTCGACAACCTGGGGTTTGTATGTCGGGTTGCCATGCTCGCGATATCCAACGCGGTACTGACGACCAGTAGCGTGAGGAGAAAGACCGCCATGGCGCCGCCTGTCATCAAGGCGGTGACGACACCTATCACGACGAACACGCCTAGAAGCACCCACTCCCACCACGCCGCTCGTTCATGAACTGGAGGAGCTGTCTTGCGAATCATCTCATCGAGGCTTGCCAGTTGGCTCGCAGCACCTTGGCGACTGATCATGAAGTGGCCACTAGGGTCCTGCCAGTTCACGGGATCACCTGAGCAGTAGCCGCGGTCATTCAGGCCGCCCAAGCCGAACGGGCTCCAGTCATCAGGTTGCTGGAAGTGCTTTTCGCTGGGGGCATAGCTTCGGTAGCCATTACCCAGGTGGTAACAGCCGGTGATCGGGTCGACGCGTTGTCCGTTGTAGCCGATACCTTCAATATTGTCGAACTGCTCGAGGCAGGTTTCACCCCAAGGGGAGAATGTTATGCCCGCCCGAACCCACTGGCCATCCTCAGCAAGGTGATACTGGTCGCCGCTGCCATCTTGAGGATCAAGCAGGTTGAACAACATCCTGCCGTTTGTGTCGCTGTCCGAGGAGTCGAAAACCTGGGCAAGTAGCCCAGTTTCCTCGTCCAGAATACGCCGCTTGATGATTGTGCCTCGCTTATCCTGCACGATCTCCATGCAAAGCCGATCACCGCTGTAGGCCAGCACATGACGCTGTTTTCGCACATGGTCCCACTGGCCGATCAGGCGATCATCGGCATCGTACTCATAGGTGGTGAGCAAGCCGGACGCATCGGACACTGAAGCCAGTCTGCCAGTCGGTGTATAGCTCTGGTTCTGGCCGCGCTCGTTAACTGACAAATTGCCATTGGCGTCATAGCCCAGTTGAACTTTGGACTGTGATATCTGCTTGCCTGCGCGGTCCAACAGCGTGATGGAGACACTTTCCCGTCGCGTCGAGTAGTGGGTGTGGTAGGTGTAGTCGCGAATTTCGGTCGTACCATCGGCCCGTTCACTGCGGCATTGGGTCAAGTTGGCGATCAAGTCATATTGATAGGATTGGCTGGACAGTACGTTTCCGCTGCTGTCCAGGACCTTGTCACCGTCCTTGGCATCAATCGACCAGCCTGTCAGCCATCCGCGTACTGCGTCGTATTTATAGGTCTGGGTGCTGGAAGGGGTGGTCCCACCGTCCCGATAAATGGATTTGCTGGTCAGCTGACCCGTCGGTGACCAAACCCGTTCATGGCGGACCACGGTTTCTCCGGCAAGGCGATACTCACGCGAGGACTCGTAACCGAAAGCATCGTATGTGCTGTTCATCTCGAGATCGTGGTCTGCGCTACTGCCTTTCACCTGCACCCTCTTGATTTCACCCAATGTTGTGTATTCGTAAAGATATTCCATACCCGCACGCTGTACGCGACGTACTTGCCCATTGGCGTTACGCCAAATCTGCTTGTGTACGCCACTGGCCAGGCGTACATGCTCAATTTCACCACGCAAGCTGCTATGAACCGTATGCCGGAGGCTTGCCCCCCGTGTCTGCTGCCGAACACTGTGTGTACCTACTACTGCAGCCGAGGTCGTCAGCTCGGTGTTGTAACCTTGATGTTCACCGAACGCATGGCGCTCCTTGCTAATTGCATGGGCGATTGGCGCTCGCTTGAAACTGAACAGCAGGGTTCTGCGTGGAGTTTTGCCGGCCTCGCACGGGTATTCGGTGAAATAGTCGACGCTTTCGCCATCTGCGTTCAGTTCTTTCACGATCTTCGAGCTGTCTGGAAGAACGGTACATTGCTCCTGGTACTTATAGGTGAGCCCTCCCTCGGTGGCAGCGTTGCCGCGGGTCATGGTCAAGACCTGCTCCCCTTTTAATCCCTTTTCTTTCAGGGTCCGGCTGCCTATTACACGGACTTCCTTGCCCTGGCGGACGGTTAGTTTTACCGGGCTCGTTGCGTACCCTTGATAGTCATATTCGATGGTCATGTCGCCAGGGCAGTGTTGTTTCGTTTTGCGGTTGAGGGCGTCATACTCCATGCGCCACAAACGGGTTGTGGGTTGAGATCCAGTTCCGTCCGCACTAGGGACCACTTCCGTCAATTCCAGCACGCGACCAAATGCATCAATTTTCTTTTTTGAGTCAATGCCTTGGGCAGTTTTTTCGGCTCCATGGCTGCTCCAGCGTTGTTGGTGCAGACTGAATTGACCATCTGCGTAGCTGGTCAAACTCTGTCGAACAGTGGAGTGTGTTTTTTGATTGATGCTGCCCAAGCTGTTCTCAGTAACTTGTGTTGTGTTACCGGTCGAATCGGTCGTGGTACTGGAGCTCTTGCCATGCCAGAACCAGTCCTTCAGGTTATTGGGCAATTGCAGGTTGCGCTGGCGACGACGCAAACCGCCAGGCAGGTAGTCATACAGGTTTTGCTCCACAATGTTGCCGCAGGCGTCATAATGGGTTTCGTGGAGCAGGCAGTAATTGTGTGCAGTCTGGTCGGCCCCAGGATACCGCTGCAGCTCATGGCGAACGGGACGCTGAAGGCCATCGTACAGCGTCCGGCCACAACGGCCATCCGGGCCGGTTACGGTTACCCAGGTCCCATTGCCCGTCTCTTCTCGGCGAACCCCTAAGTCCGTGGCTTGGCTGTTGACGCCTTCGGTAAAGGTTGTTGCGTCATACGCCGTAATGTAATTGCCGTTTTGACGACCCCTGATGTCATAGAGATGATGGAACTGCGAAACAGGGCGCCCCAATTCATCTTGGTGCGATTCACGCAGAAGCAGACCACTTAGCGCGCTGCGTACCTGCTGCGACAACACGGGTTGTAATTCAACGCCCTCTTCAACTAAATGGGTTGTGGTGCAGGACAGGTGGGTGTTACTTGCAGCATGGTGGCTGAATGTTTCATTGAGGGCGTGCGTGAGGCGTGTGCTGTTGTCGTTGTACCAGGTGGTAACCGTCTGTTGCGAACCGCTGTGATCCAACGCCCGAGTGCTTTGTTGCAGGGTAATTCGCAGACCTTCTCCGTCCTTCATCTTGCTGACGGTCCAGGGCGACGTCTTCGGATCTACTGCGATATTTTCCAGGGTAAGGACCGTGTTGGGGATCAGTATGCCTTTGCTATCGAGCGTTACCAGGTGATAACCGAACAACGTCATTTTGGCGGACAAGGCACTGCCGTTCGGCGCTCGGAAAAGCTGCAACAAACCCAGTAGTGGAGGTTGACGCGTGTCAGGGATGGACGGGCAGCAGAATTGCAAAGCATCGAGAAGCGCTGTGCCATCCGCCATTTTGAACTTGTTCAATAAACCATTGAGGTCTGGCACGGACTTGTCAGTGCCGCCGCCACCTGCGGTTGATGGCTTTAAGTAGTAGTAACTGTGGGTATCGCTTTCATCGCTGCAGGTGCGAGCAACCTGGCCCAGTGCATTGTATTCGAAGGCAGTCTTCTCCGTGACAACCGACTTTTTTTCAGTGCTCATGATTGCGGTTCCTCGTTGGCTTGCTCGCTCACATCTTCGTAAGTGATATCAGTGGCAATAGGCTGGCTCAGCAGTAACGACTTGATTTGGCTGTCGGTAGCCTCGGTGGTGTCCGGATAGGTGTTGGTGGTGGTGCGTCGAATGCTTCCGGGGGTTTCTTCCACGATCGCAAGTGGAAGCTCCATGCCGTTTTTCACGCCCCAGATTCGCTGGGTGAAGGGCGCCCCGTTCGGGGCATTCACCTCCAGTGTCTCGGTTGAAGTGAAGCGACCATTGCCATCGCGCGGGTCATAGTCGGCCCAGCGCCAACGGTGACTGATGGTTGCCTGGCCTGCCCCGGGAACCAGCGTGTGCCGCGCTACACGGGGCAGGGGTGTGGTGGGCGCCTCATTGGGCCAGAGCTGGAGATCTTCCGGGTCAGGTTCTTCGGTTCCAGGGTCACCTGATGTTCCTGTCTCCCAATCTTCTTCAGGGAGCTCTAACGAGTCATGGCGACGCCGCGGTTGTTTGCGTCGAGGCACCTGTGGCTCGTAGCTGACAACTTCCAGAGAGCCATCTTCTTCCCGAACGGAGCAGAGGACTCGATCCAGAGCTTTGTCAGGTTGGTAGCCGTATTGAACCTGTTGGATTGCCGAAGATTGTTCATCAGCCTTGCGCACGAGGGTCCTGAGCAGGCAGTCGTCTATCGTCAGCGTAACCTGATAGGCTTCATGAGTGCCTGGCCAAACATGAAAAGTGCTGGAATAACGACCTGATCTAATCGGCTGTTCGTGTACGGCGCGGAGCAAGCAGGTGGTTCCGCTCTGGACATTGAGCAGCCGAACATGGCCCTGCCAACCTTCCCATGTCAGTTCCAGTACCCCACCTTGTGGGGAGGTGATGCTATTGGTGGTGAGAATGAACGCTCTTCGTGAAAACTCCCAAAATTCTTTCTCGAGGTTGTCGCGCGAGCTCTTGAAATCGTCTTTCTGTTTGTCGGTAATTTCCTCGTTGTAGATCCAATGGTTCAGGTTGTTAAAGATACTGGATAGTTTTGCCCATACAGTCTCGCGGTACTTTTCGCCTGCCTCTTTGCCATCATGTACAGCCGGCTTGGCCAATACTTCCACGCGATGTGACAGGTAGGTGATCGTCAAACTGGACAAGCAGGTCCACTTACCGTAGAGCTTCCCGTCTGCGACACCGTGGCTGAGTCGACAGAATCCCTTGTCGAGTACCTTGTCGGGTTGAGTGCACAGCTGGTAAACGTCATCTGTTGTCAACTGGATGGTTTGGCCCGTACCGAGCGTGAGCATCCGTAGGCGGTTGTCGAACGAGGAGAAACGGAACGCCCAACCATCCCCCAGTGCGCCCTCGTTGGCGCGGCGTGCTGAATAGTGGATGTTCAGTTCCACCACGGGACCAAGTCCCTCCACACCTTGCAGCGTGGCGATGGGGTAATGGGCATGGAACAAGCCGGTTCGCGGGTCGACACCATTTTCAACGACGCCGCTGACGTCATAGACCTCCGACTGGACCGTGTTGCTGTAGTCGGCGCACAACGAGTCTTCTGGTATGAATGCCCGGCCGCGCAATGGCGTCTCGATACAGACTTGCCTGCCACCTTGGCTGAGTGCCTGGTCGGTGGTGAAGTCTGCCCACGCCAAGGGAGAGGGCCCAGTCGCTCCAAGACTGGGCCATGCCGGATAGTCAGGTAGATGCAGGCCAATGCTCAAGGCGTTCTCGCTGTCGGGTTCAACGTGACAGGAGAGTAGGCGCACGCCCGCCGCGAAAACGCCTGGCAGCAGCCTTAGCCTGAAGACCGTCTGCGATTCAGTGGTGACCACTGCAACTGAAAGTTCTCGGCCGCTGCAGTGCAGGGGTATCAGCGCGCGAACTGAATAATCGAATCCAAGCAGCCAACGATACGGCTCACTGAGCTGTTGCCCATCATCCAGGCTGAGGCGATAGTGCAGTGCGCCTTGAAGCATGCCTTCATCCAGCAGTTCCAGTGCGTCGCGTAAACGGATATCGCTATGCAGCTTTGGCAGTGGTTGCAGGCGCTCATGAAGGCCGCCGATGGTCATGGCCTCTCTTAAATTTACGAGCTTGGCATCGTCATCCATATTGCCTACCCGGTCATTAGTACGAACCAGTCCAACCAGGTCCCTGACCACCGCCTTGGATGCTTTGAAGTCCGAGCCCAGATAGGGCGTCCGTAAGGGGGCTATCCAGTTTTCCTTGTCTTGGCAGTTGAACCATTCGATGTTGCCCGCCAGAAAACTCCCTTGTTTTAGCAAGCGATCGTGGACCGGGTGAGGGTCGCTAAAGTCAGGGGTGGAAATCGAAGCGGGTGTAGTTGTGGTTTTGCTGTGCTGGAAGTACTCAAACTTCAGCATGCCAGAGCCCTGTCTCAGCCATATCTTGCAGGACTGGGGATCACTAAAGTCCCAGGTACTATGGCCGACAAGTGCAGGGCTGACGGCAATGAAGTCAAGTTCGCTCTTCAATGAGTAGCAGAACAGAACGTTGTATAGACCGCGAAGCCAACTGCGTTTGTCGGTGACGCTACCATCCGTGGCGGGTACATAAGTACATCGGCTGGGCTGACGGGCAGCAGTAGGGATAACCACGAGGGCGGTAGATGGTGACTTGTACCAGTCAGCTGGGCACACGGATGGACCACCGTACTCGCTAATGGCTTCTTCCCAATGAGAAGACAACATTGCAGGGTCGAAGGTGACGACGGTATCGGACGATTGATTTTGGAATCTAGCCGTGTAGGGGAGGTCAGTATCGGGAATATCGATGGAGATGCTATGCCCCCAAGCTACTGTCTTTAGGGCCTTGGTCAGCTCGTCGACCCATTTTGCTGGCTCTCTGTTCGTCGTTGTGCCTTTGAACTTGAAAGGTGAGCCCGGCAGCATTTGCCCTGTTGTAGAGTTCTTAGCAAAAATGAGGTACTCGCTATCCACTTTTAGCGGATTAACGTTGGCCTCTACCGGAGGCCACTGCCCCGTGTACTTCAGGGGCTTGGTCGGTACGCTGAGTAGGACAGTATCCATTTCCCCCTGGCGGGGCACCCACAATTTCCATTGTTCGAAAGGGCTGCCGGGCAGGTCCCATGCGTTCGCTTCTGGTCTATTCGCTGCAACGGCAACGCTGATGGGGTCCTGAGCACGCAGGCAGTTGTAAAGACCGCGTGTCCAGCTCTCCAGATCATGTGCCTGCCCATTGAGTTCAGGGGTGTAGGAGAGATACCTCCATGGCATTTGCGTTTTCCGGTCCCTGAGAATGATCTCCAGAGCACCGTAGGGTGCTTGGTAGAGCGAAGACAGTAAAAGCGGTTCGTCATCCTCGTTCATCACGCAGGTCCAATCCAACACGGCCCCCTGCGGGTCGTCGAACCAGATTCTCAATACCAAGTTCGGTGTCCACCACACACCTTCAGTTGCACTGTTGTCCAATACACCAGCGCCTGGTTCACTGGCGTTGCCCAGCCGAATGTAGTCCGCCAGTGGTGATGCCATCAGCGCTTTGGCGAGGGCTGCTGGCCAGGCAGTCTTGGGGCACTCCTTGACACTGGGTCTGAACACGAACGGCGATCCCGGCATCGGTTCGCCTGTGAATGGGTCGTGCACATGCAAGACCATGCGCTGTCCTGCTTCGAAGGGCTTGTTCGCTTCGAAACGAGAGTGTTTTTGCCAATGCAATGGCTGGACGGTAACGGAGAGATCCGACTCCTGGGGAATCCAGATACCGTTGTTGTTGGCACTGGGCACTATCCAGGTCGAGGATCCGAATAATTGTCCTGCCCTGAGCCAAGCACTTTGCGTATTGAGAAAGTGGCACAACGCGGGTGCCCACTGATGTGCTTCGAGAAGGAAGTCGGCTGGTGTGAAGAAATGGTTCTCCAGCAAGCGCTGGGTAGTGGCGTCGCGTACCTGTACACAAAGTCGAGTACCAGGCAGCAGGTCGGTGGCCGGTAATAACAAGGCACACACCAGGTTGGCCATGAAAGGTGCCGTAGTGGTGACACGAATGTCACTGCCGTGGCTCCAGAGTCTGCTTACCGCATTGCGTGCTTCGTCGTTCATGGCGGCAAATGCAGTGCTGTCGGGCGTGTCAGTGGCAATGCCGAAGGCACCGTCAACCTCGTTACCAATACAGATAGGTGTGTCAAAGCGGGTGTCAGCAGCGTTGATCCGTTTTGCCAGCTCGATCGGCCACTGATTGCGCAGATGGTTCTGTTTGTCGGCGGTCAGGCTGATTTGCTCCAGTACCGCGCCGGTATGGATATCCTGGGCGAATACATGCAGGGTCTCGCCGATTGCCAATGAGCGATCAGCCAGCAAGTAGCCGGGGCTGGTCCATTTATCCGTCGCCGTAGGGCGGGTGGTGTACTCGAAGCCGACCGTATCGGGCAACCAGTCATCCCACGCGTCGCTCGGGGCCTGTGTCCAGTTGAACAACAGGGGAGGCGGAGGAAGCGCCCAGCCAGGCAGGGCCTCATCCAAGAAACCCGACCGCTCGGAGTTGCGGTCTATTTGTGTTTCATAGATAAAAAGCTCGATGGACACGAGCTTGCAGTGCTTTTCAATCAGCGCAAAGAGTTGCTCGGGCAAGGTCTGAAGAACATCGGCTGCAATTTGTCCTCCATGGACAAAGCCAAGCACCTCCTCACCGGGTTTTTCCCGCAGCTGCACTTTTTTCTTGTCAGTTGAAACGTAGTACTGAAGCAAAGCTATGCCGTCGCAGCGCAGTGTAGGTGTATCGTCGGGCCAGACTGCCGGAAGGCTCAACAGCAGCATGTCTGGTTCGATTTCAAGTGCCTCCAAAGTCTGGGATGCGGTCGAGATCGTGAGTAAGACCGGCTGAGGTAAACCAGTATTAACGCTCCGCTTTTTTCCGGTGTGAAGATCAAGAAAACCGGCCCCAGGCGCCGGAAGCAGAAGCATCGATCCATGCTGCTCGATTGTCAGATAGGCATCTGCATGCAAGGTTGCCTTGAACCACGCATTGCTGTTTGGCAATTGCGTTAACAGAGAGCAAAGCGTTGCCTTGGCGAAGTATTGTGTCGGGCTGCCTTCTTCCTGGATATTGAAAGCGACCAGCCTTTTAAATGGATCGGCCAGGGAGAGCACGCCCATCCAGGCATCTCGATAAGCGTCAAGATCAAGTTGCTTAGGGTCCACATCCAAAGCCGGTTGTGCCGCATAAAGTTTATCGTCCAGATCCATCCACGGCTCTGCCTGCACGCGGCGCACGATAATGGCGACCCCTTGCATCGGAAGCGGAAGCACGAATTCATGGAATTCTAATGGCTTGGCGCTGACTGAAAGCGCATTGCTGAGCGTTGCGGCAGTATCGGTAAGCCCATGGTAGTGGGTTGCTGAGCTCGAAAACCATGCATCGTCGCTGCGGCCTGCGTCTGTTTGCTGAGTCATCACTTGCACTTCCATTAGAAAGAGACGGTGGATGACATTTCAATCGCTGCGACAGGTTGGTACAACTGACAGAAATGATAGGTGGCACGTGTTCGGGCGAATGCTGTCCGCAGATGTACTTAAAGCGTTCTTGCCATTTGGCTCGACCACAGTACAAAGCGATCCTTGCCACTGTGCTTGGCCTCATACAACGCCTGGTCGGCGCGCACCAGCGCCATGGTCAGGCTGTCTCCCTGGTTGACCCGTGCCAGGCCGATGCTGATGGTCACCGAATGCTCTACAGCGTCTTCGCGCACCCGCCGACACAAGTCCCCGACCTGCTCCTCAGCCCCTTGCTCACTCAGCCCCTGGAAGAAGATCGCGAACTCCTCGCCGCCCAGCCGGGCGATCTCGTAGCCGTTCATTGCCGCCTTGATATGTGCCGCCACGCGCTTGAGCACCTCGTCGCCGATGTCATGGCCGAAGCGGTCGTTGACCTGCTTGAAGTTGTCGATGTCGATCATCGCCAGGAACTGCCCGGCGTCCGCCTGGCGCAGCTGCTTTTCGGCCTTGGCCATGAACGAGCGGCGGTTGGGGATTTCAGTCAGGGCGTCGATGTAGGCCTGTTCCAGCAGCACCTTGGTCAGGTAGAAGTTGTGCAGCTTGGCCTGGCGGATGCGCAGGTAGCTGTAGATCACCAAGCCGCTGAGGAACACCGCGTAGCTGAGCAGCATCGCGCCCTCGAGCTCCAGGGCCTCGATACGCGTGTGGTAGAAGGGGTTGAGCATGAGCCAGGTGATGGCCATGGCGCAGAAGAACGACCAGCGCCGCACCGGTAGTACCGAGACTGCGTAGAGCACCGTCGACACCCCGAGCACCAGCCACACCGGGCGCAGGACGATGGGGATGCCCTCGATCACCAGGCGCATGGCCAGGGTGATCACTGCCACGAACAACAGGTTGAGCACGTCGAAATGCTGGCTCTTGCGGGTGAAGCCCAGGACCACGCAGAGGCTGCACAGCAGGGCGATGAATATCCCCGACAGCCAGGTGAAGCCCTGGCCGCCGAGGTAACTGACGATCAGATCGAAGATCAGCCAGATGGCGATGCCGATGCAGAAGATCAGCAGGCAGAAGCGGCGCATGGCCTCGAATTCGTGCTGGCGGAACTCGGCGCGCAGGGCGGCGGGGGCGACCTGTTGGCGGATGTGGGCTTCGAGGGTTTTGTACATGGGGATGGTGTCTGTGGCCGTGTAGGAGCGGCCTTGTGCCGCGAAAGGGTCGCGCAGCGGCCCCAGGAATTCAGCGTTCATGCAAAGATCGTCGGGGCCGCTACGCGCCCCTTTCGCGGCACAAGGCCGCTCCTACAGCGAGTCCGATTTCAGCACGTCCTTGGCCCAAGGCCGGTAGCGCAAGGCGAACACAGCCTCTGCGTGGCAACCTCCGTTCAGCGTCGGCTGCGCCGGTTCCGCGCGGAACGGTTGCCCCGGCTGGCTGACCTGGCGAAACGCCTCGCGCACGATACCCACCCGACAGGGCAGGGCCTGTTCGTAGCCCTTTCGCACCAGCGGCGCCAGGCGACCGGTGCCGGCACCATCCTGCCACCACACGTTCAGGCCAAGACTCGCCAGTTGGTCCAGCCACGCGCCATTGACCCGAGGCGACAGCTGGCCGGCGCTGAAGGCACTGATATGCAGAGGTTTGTCCAGTTGCCGGTTGAACGCCTGCAACTGCGTGTACAGCGCATCGCGCCTGGCCGCATCGCGAAAGTGCAGGTCGTCCAGCTCCAGCGGCAGGTACCAGCCGGCCACCGGCAGCGCCCAGTCGGCCTTGAGCTGCTGGTACTGGGTGAGGGAGCGGCCCAGCTGCGCCTTGAAGTAGCTGTTCAGGCCTTCGCCGTCGAGCTGTTCGAGCCGTTGGTAGTAGGCCGGGTCCATGTACAGCCCCAGCACCAGCTCCAGTCCCTGGGCCCGCGCCTCACGCAGGCTGCCGGCGAGCCAGCCGTGGGCGCCGCCGAAGTCGCTGTCGCCGTAGGCGCTCCATTGCACGATCAGGGTCTTGCCACCTTGGGCCTTGGTGGCGCGCCACAGTTGTTGCCACTGGGCCGGCGTGACGCTGGCATCGCGGTTGAGCGGCTGGTAGAACAGGCGCTGGTCGGCCTGGGCGGGCAGGCACAGGGCGAGCAGGCAGAGCGCCAGGAAGGTACGCATCAGAAGTTCATCTCTACACCCAGCAGCACACCATTGGCGCGCTCGTAGAGGTTGCCGCCCAGTGCCTGCTGGTACTCGGCGCGCACTTTCAGCGAGCCACGGTAGGCGTTGTAACGGTCATCGTCGAACCACCACTGCCAACGCACGCCGACCCCGGCGCGGGCGTCCTGGCGCCAGTCGTTGCTCGGGTCCTGGCTTGAGAACTCGAGGAAGCCGTAGGGCATGATGGTCTGCGGCGACTGGCTCGGCAGTTTCCAGGCATGGCCCTGCTGGAAGCGCGACAACCAGGCATGATCGCCGGCCCGGGTCCACCAGGCGGCGTCGAGGTAGAGGAAACGCTCGTCCCAGTCGTCCTCGTCGATGCGCCAGTCATTGCGGTACCGGCCCTGGTCGAGGAACGAGGCAGTGGCACGCAGCAGCAGGTCGTTGCTCGATTCGGCGTTGTGGCGCAGGTCGCCCCAGTTGCCGCCGACCTTGGCCGGGCTGAGCAGCTCGCCCAGGCTCAGGCCGCTGTAGTGCGTGCTGTCGATCTGGCGCTGGTGGTACAGCTCGGCGTAAAGGTTGAGGTTGGCCTGGCCGAGCGGCTTGTAGCGCAGGCCGACGCCGGTGCCCATGCTCTGGGCGTAGTCGGTGCGGCTCTGGCCACCGAACAGCACGCGGCCATACACCGACAGGGTGCTGCCGTTGCGGCTGGGCTCCTCGCCCAGGGCGTGGTCCCACATCGCCAGTTGCACGTTCTGCGATTGTGCCCGGCGTGAGCTGCCGGCGCGCGCGCCGTCGTCGAGGAACTTGTCGTTGGTCGAGGTGCCGGCCGGCGACCAGGTGCTGGCCAGGGTGATGGTATCGCGGCGCGACAGCGCTTCATGGGCACGGCGCTGACGGTATTTGCGCGCATCCAGGCTGCCGTACTCGTCGTCGCCGTCGACCAGGTTGCGTTCCACGTCCAGCACCCGGCGCAGTTCGCGGCGGGCCGAGGCGCTGTCCTCGGCCTCGTCGTAGCGCAGCGCCAGGGTCTCGCCCAGGCGGTAGTCCTCGGGGAAGTCGCGGGTGGCGCGTTCCAGGTAGGGTATGGACTGGCGTCGTTGCTGCTTGTCTGCCGAGCCGGCCAGGCGCATGCCGTAGTCGGCCCGGTAGCGCGGCTGGTCCGGCGCCAGGCGCACGGCCTCGGCCAGCCAGGCGGTGCTCTGGGCGCTGTCGCCGGCCTGCTGGGCGGTGCCGGCGGCGGCGTAGTAATGATCGGCACGCGGGGTGTGGCGCAGGGCTTCGCGCTGGAAGGCGAGGGCCTGCTGGGTGTCGCCCTGGCGCTGGGCAATGGCGGCGCCCAGGGCCCAATCGTCGGCACTGAGGTGCGCGGCCGCGTCCCAGTGACGGCGGGCGACATTGGCGTCGCCGGCGTTCAAGGCACCACGCGCCGCGGTCAGGCGAGCATTGTCGGTCCAGGCGTCGGCCGGCAGGCTGTTCCAGATCGGCAGCGCCGCCTCGGAGTCGCCCGAGGCCTCCAGCGCGTAGGCCAGGGGCAGGCGGCTGCCTGGGTCGCCCAGACGTTCGGCGGCCTGGTAGTAGATGACGGCTTCGCCGGGCTGGTCGGGCATGGCGCAGCGGCCCAGGGCGCGATACTGGCCAGCTTCGCTCGGGTTGGCCGGGATGGCCTTGCGCACCGCGTCGCACTGGCCGGCCTCGGCCAGGCGGGCGAGCAACAGGCCGCGGGTGGCGGCATCGACCTGCGGCACCAGGGCAAGCATGCGCGGGGTGTCCAGTGGGCCGTCGTTGCGCGCATAGAGGTTACCCAGGCGTTGCAGCAGCGAGGGCGTCAACCGACCCTGGCGGCGGTCGTAGGCGTTCTCCAGCAGCTGCCGGGCGTGTTCGGCCTGGCCGCGTTCGAGCAGCATGAACGTGGCTTGTTCCAGCGCCGCGAGGTCGCCGGTCTGGCGGTAGCGTTGCTCCCATTGTGCCGCCGTGCGTGGCTGCGGCGGCTGCGCGGCTTCACCGTACAGACGCTGCTTGAGGATGGCGTAGCTGCGTGGATTGTCGCTTGCCTGGCACTGGGCGAGCTGCTCGCGGGCCAGCTTCAGGTCCTTGTGCGACAGCCAGTCGACGGTCTCCAGGCACGGGCGCTGCAATTCGTTGCTCAGCTGGCGCACCAGCGCCGCGTCGTCGCCCTCGCGGGCCAGTTCCCAGAGTTGCCGGCGCTGTTCGGGATGTTGCAGTTGATCGGCGGGCAGGCTCTGCAGCCAACGCTCGGCCTGCTGGTTGTGGCCCATGGCGATGGCGCGGTTGGCCATGGCCAGGCGGGCGTGGGTCGCCGCCTCCTGGGATGGCGCGCTGGCCAGCAGCTTGTTCAGGCCCTTTTCATCGACCTGCTGGATATAGGCGTTGGCCAGGCGCTGCCAGTCCTGCGGCGGCAATTCGCCCTTGTCGGCCAGGGGTTGCAGCTGGTCGATGGTCTCGCCCCAGTTGCGCAGTTGCTCGGCGAAGTTGGCCCGGGTCATGCGCAGCACCATGCCGTCGTCGCGCACCGGCAACTGGTTGAGCCACTCCAGGGCCTTGGCCGCGCCACCGAACTTGGCCAGACTGACGCTGTACGCCTGCCACAGGCGCACGCGCTGCTGGCCCTGGCTGTCGGCCAGCCAGGCCTCCACCTGGCTCGCCGCGGGCGGGTCCTGCTCGATCCAGGTCAGGCGCAGTTCGAGCAGGGCGTCGGCGTGCTCGGGGTTGTCGTCGAGGTCCTCGGCGATGGCCTCGGCCTCCTTGTAGCGGCGCTGGTGGGCCAGGGATTCGGCCAGCAGGGCGCGGGCCTCGTTGTTGTTGGGCACGCGCTTGAGTACATGGCGGGTCAGGCGCTCGACCTCCGCCCAGTTGTCCTTCTGCGCTTCCCGGTAGCCGCGCTCCATGAACGGGTAGCTGGTGAAACGCTGGAAGTCGGTCATCGGCTTGGTCGGCGCGGCCAGGGTGGATGAGCACAGCAGCAGGCTGGCGAGGGTCAGGGAAAGACGGGGCGTCATGCCACCTCCCGGGTCAGTTCATAGGCGGCCTGCTGTTCGCTGGCCTGCTCGGCGAGGGCTTGCTGCAGCACCTCTTCGGTGATGATGCCGCGGGCGATCAGGTGCTCGCCCAGGCTCTGCTGCTCGGGGCTGAAATCGATCAGCGCCTGGTTGAACAGGGTCACTGGTACCATGCCGCGCACCTGCAACAGCGTGCCGAGCATCACCTGGTGGATGCCCACCTGCTCCAGCAGGGTAGCGTCGTCCTGATGACGTTCGAGTACCGCGAGCATTTCGCGGGTCTCGGGCTTCTGCCAGGGGCTCGGGTAGTGGTAGCGCAGGCCCAGGGTGACTCGACCTTGCGGCGCCAGGCGGGCGCGCACCGGGCGCTTGAGCTGGCGGCTGATCACGCCGAGCGAGACCTGGCTGACCGGGCTCTCGCTGGCCAGCACCAGGGTGTCGCCGTCTTCGTCCACCGGCAGCACGCCGTAGTGGGTGGCGAGTTTGCGCGGCAGCTTGGCGATCAGCGCAGGCTCAATCTTGAACGGGTTCAGCGGCGCCCAGGGCAGGTCCAGCTGTTCAGCCAGGGTCTCGACCAGTTGCTCGCTGCTCAGCCAGCCGCGCAGCAGCAGCTCGCGGCCCAGGCGCCGGCGGACCGGGCTGGTGATGGCCTGCTCCAGTTGGGTCTCGGTTATCAAACCTTTCTCCACCAGGCGCTGGCCCAGCGGTGTGCGCGCAGGCGCGGCGAGGGCGGGGAACTCGTGGGTGGTCTTGTCCCAGGCCACCCGCCGCGAATCGCCCATCTCCATCACCTGGCGCAAGGCGCGCAGGTTGGCGAAGAAGTTGACGAAGTTGCTCCACATCATCCGCGGCGCCGACAGCAGGCCCTCGAAGATGCCGTAGTAGCGGGTAACGAACCAGAACCGCTGGAACAGGCGGTTGAACAGCAGCAGGCCGTTGAGCCACAGCAGCGTGGTCAGCAGCTTGCTGTCGCTGAGGATCGACATGAAGCGCCACGACTCCGGCGCGATCACCGTGACCAGCCACATCGCCAGCAGCACCAGCAGCAACAGGTTGACCAAAAAGCTCAGCAGGTAGGCGAACAGCCCGCGACGGTCGCGCCAGAGGAAGTAATTGAGCGCGCCCTTGCGGCTCCAGCCGAGGTTGCTGGTGCCCTGGAACACGATGCCGACGATCCACCGCGATTTTTGCCGGATGGCGTGCTGCCAGTCCCGCGGGAAGTGCTCGCGCACGCAGATCACCTGGGCGAATTCGCGGCTCATGCCGGGGCGCCAGTCCTGCTTGAGGGCCAGCGCCGGGTCGGTGATGGAGTAGCGGGCGAAGATGCACTTCATGCCTTTTTGCTTGAGGCGAAAACCGATGTCGTAGTCCTCGGTCAGCGATTGCACGTCGAAGGCGATGCCGTCGCCGTCCTCGAGCAGGGCACTGATCGCCCGGCGGCTGAAACAAGTGCCGACTCCGGCGCTGGGCACCTGGCCGGTGAGCGCCTCGCGCACGATGACGTCCTTGCCGTGGTTCTCGGCGAACTCGTCGACATAGTGGCCGGCGGTGAAGCCTTTCCATTCCGGGGCGTAGGGGTACACCGGGATCTGGATCATGTCCTTGTTCGGCAGCAGGTAGTTGAACAGGCGCAGTTCCATGGGCGAGATGACGTCCTCGGCGTCATGCAGGATGAACCCGGCGAACTCGATGCGCGCGTCCTGCTGGAAGCGCAGGATGGCGTCGATGATGTTGTTCAGGCAGTCGGCCTTGCTGGTCGGGCCGGGGCGGGCGCAGACCACCTTGTGCACATTGGGGTAGTGCAGGCACACGGCGTCGACGTCGGCCTGGGTCTGCGGGTCGTTGGGGTAGGTACCGACGAAGATCTGGTAGTTCTCGTAGTCAATGGTCGAGGCGGCCAGGCGCGCCATCTCGCCGACCACGCCGACCTCGTTCCAGGCCGGCACCATGATCGCCAGGGGCTTTTCCGGCACCTCGAACAGGCGCTTCTCGTCGGCCTTCTCGAACTTGTCGTAGATCCGGAAGCGCCGGATCAGCTTGCGCCCCCAGTAGCACAGGTCGATGAACAGGTCGTCCAGGCCGAGCACGAACATCAGTGTCGCCAGGATGATGGCAAGGATCTTCAGGCCGAACAGGACATAGGTGAGGAAATCGATGAAGACCAGGCTCATGCGTTGTCCCGTGCGGCGGATTGCTCGGCGAACCAGCGGCTCAGGCGTTCGGCGATGCGCTCGCTGGCGTGGCCGTCGCCGAAGGGGGTGAACACCTGCGCCATGCGCGCGTAGGCGTCCGGGTTGTCGAGCAACTGGCTGGTCTCGTGGACGATGCGCTCGGTCAGGGTGCCGACCAGCTTGACCGTGCCGCCCTTGAGCACGGCGGGACGCTCGGTGACCTTGCGCAGCACCAGCACCGGCTTGCCCAGGGCGGGCGCCTCTTCCTGCACGCCACCGGAGTCGGTGAGGATGATATGGGCGCGGTTCATCAGCCAGACGAAATGCGGGTAGTCCTGGGGCGCGACCAGGTGGATGTTGTCGCGGCCGGACAGCACGCTGTACACCGCGTGCTGCACCTGCGGGTTGAGGTGCACAGGGTAGAGGAATTGCACATCCGGGTAGCGCAGGGCGAGCTCCGCCAGGGCCAGGCAGATGCGTTCGAAGCCGCTGCCGAAGTTCTCCCGGCGGTGGCCGGTGATCAGCACCATGCGCTGGTCGTCGCGCAGCACCTTGAGCGGGGATTCGGGCGCGGGGCGCCAGTTGTCACGGTGCAGCTTGTCGCGCATCCACAGCAGGGCGTCGATCACCGTGTTGCCGGTGACCTCGATATGCTCGGGCGGCACGCCCTCGCGGATCAGGTTGGCGTCGGAGTCGCGGGTGGGGGTGAAGTGCAGGTCGGCGAGCACGCCGGTCAAGCGCCGGTTGGCTTCCTCGGGCCAGGGCTGCTGCAGGTTGCCGGTGCGCAGGCCGGCCTCGACATGGCCGATGGGAATATGCCGGTGGAAGGCCGCCAGCGAGGCGATGAAGCTGGTGGTGGTGTCGCCGTGGACCAGGACGATATCGGGCTTGACCTGCTCGTAGGCGCGGTCGAGCTTGTCCAGCAGGTCGCGGGACAGGCCGTTGAGGGTCTGGTTCTGGGTCATCACCTGCAGGTCCTGGTCGACCGTGAGGCCGAAGGCGGTCAGGACCTGCTCGAGCATTTCGCGGTGCTGGCCGGTGGAGCAGATATGCAAGTCGACCTCAGGCCAGTCGCGCAGGACGCGGGCCAGCGGGGCCATCTTGATCGCTTCAGGGCGGGTACCGAATACCATCATCACGGTGTAAGCCATCGTGTAGTTCCTCGTTCGATTCCCTGGACGAAGTTGTACGACGTGTCGCCGCTTGCCAGTCATAGATACAAGCAGTCGATCACGGGGTTGTCCAATGCGCGGCCTGCGCCGGACGGTGCGGTGCAGGCGCTTGCGGAAGTGCCACGGAGGCGGGGGTCGTGTCGGCACTTGACGGGCCGGACGCCAGGGAGGGGTGGTGCGGAAACGTTTATGCTAGCTTTTCTTGATTGAACGGTCAGTCAATAAAGTATTTCCGGCTTTTTCTTACAGCCTTCTTCTTGTAGCTTTGTAGGTCTTTTCTTCGGGGAGCTGAACATGCAAGGCAAGGCGCGCAAGGTCGTCCAGGCCATCCTTTACGAGGCCATCGCCGTGGCCTGCGTGGCGCCGGCGCTGGAGCTGGCATTCGGCGCCGGCATGACCCAGTCGACCGTGCTGTCGATCCTCATGTCGGGCATCGCCATGAGCTGGAACATGGCCTACAACTGGGCGTTCGAGCGTTGGGAGGCACGCCAAAGTCAGCGTAGCCGCACCTTCCTGCGGCGCCTGCTGCATGCCCTGGGCTTCGAGGGTGGGCTGGTGCTGATCCTGCTGCCGCTGGTGGCCTACTGGCTGGATATCGGGCTGTGGGCGGCGCTGGTGACCAACCTGGCGCTGTTCGTGTTCTTCTTTGTCTATGCGTTCGTGTTCCAGTGGGGGTTCGACAAGGTCTTCGATGTGCCGGTGTCGGCGCAGGAAGTGGCCAAGGGGTGTTGATGGCGGGGATTGTGTAGTGGCGCAAAGGTGTTTGGCGACAGGATTGCAGCGCCTATGAGATCGAGCGCCGCCCGCGCGGCGCATCGCGCCGCAAGGCCGCTCCCACATTTGTTTCGGGCCAGTCAATCCTGTGCCATCACCTGGTCCGCCTTGTCGGTCCGACGCAGATTCGGCGTGGGCACCACTGCCGCCCCGCACGACTTGAGACATGCACCAAGGCGGGCGCCGCCTCATTCACAGGAATAATTGGCCCGAAACAAATGTGGGAGCAACTGTCTTGCTCAATTTTTAGAATCTGGCGCGATCCCTGTGGGAGCGGGTTTACCCGCGAAGCAGGCGACGCGGTGCCTGGCACCGGCTATGCCGGTGTTCGCGGCTGAAGCCGCTCCCACAGCGACCGCGCGGCCCTCAAGCCACGCGCCACGCCTGTGGGAGCAACTGTCTTGCTCAATTTTTAGAATCTGGCGCGATCCCTGTGGGGGCCTTGCGTCGCGATGCACCGCGCGGGCGGCGCTCGATCTCAAGAGCGCTGCAACTCTCCCGCCGAACACCCCGAAACACCCCACCATCCCCAATTCCCCCGATTTCCCCTTCACCCCCCACATCGCCATAATCCCCCCTCCACCCTAGCCAGACCCGCACCAATGCCGCGCCCGATCATCCTGCCGCTCGCCGAGAACTACCGCCATGGCGAGCACATCGCCCCGCACTGCCATGACCGCGCCCAGCTGATCCACGCCATCAGCGGCGTGGTCACGGTCAGCGCCCGTGAAGGCAGCTGGGTGGTCCCCCCGGGGCGCGGGGTCTGGGTGCCGGCGGCGGTCGATCACGAGCTGCGCATGGCCGGCGTGGTGCGCATGCGTACCTTGTTCGTCGACCCTGGCGCGCGCCCGGACCTGCCGCGCCAGTGCCAGGTGATCGAGATATCGCCGCTGCTGCGCGAGCTGATCATCCGCGCCATGGACATCGCCCCCGACCACCCGGCCCAGGGGCGCGAGGCGCGGATCATGCAACTGATCCTCGACGAGCTGCGCGTGCTGCCGGTGTTCGCCCTGCATGTGCCCAGCCCGCACTCGACGCATCTGCAAGGCCTGTGCGAGGCCCTGCGCCAGGCACCGTCCGAGGACTGGAGCCTGGCTCGCGCCGCCGCCCACAGCGGCCTCAACCCGCGCACCCTGACCCGCGCCTTCCAGCGCGAGACTGGCCTGAGCCTGGTGCAGTGGTTGCGGCGCATGCGCCTGCTGGCCAGCCTTGATGCCTTGGCGGCCGGGCAGTCGGTGCTGGAGGTGGCGCTGGACCTGGGCTACGACAGCCCCAGCGCCTTCAGCGCGATGTTCCGTCGCACCCTCGGGGTGTCGCCGTCAGTCTACTTCGGCAGGGCCGCGGAGCGCTGGTAGGCCAGCCCCGGCGCCTCGTCCCAGCCGCCGCCCAGCGCGGTGAACAGGTTCACCTCGGCCAACAGCTGTGCCAGGCGGTCGCTGATCAGGCCCTGCTGGGCACTGAACAGCGAACGCTGGGCGTCGAGGAAGGTCAGGCTGCTGTCGATGCCGGTGCGGTAGCGGTTCTCGGCCAGGTCGTGGTAGCGCTGGCTGGCCTCCACCAAGGCGCGTTGGGCCTGCAACTGCTGCTGGTAGGTGCTGCGCGCCGCCAGGCCGTCGGCCACTTCCTGGAAGGCGGTCTGGATCGACTTCTCGTAGCGTGCCACCTGCATGTCCTTCTGCAACTTGGCGTAGTCGAGGCTGGCACGCAGGCTGCCGGCGTTGAACAGCGGCAGGTTGACCTGCGGCTGGAACAGCCAGGTGCCGCTGCCGGCATCGAACAGGTCGGCCAATTCGCGGCTGCTGCTGCCGGCGTTGGCGGTCAGGCTGATGCTCGGGAAGAACGCCGCCCGCGCCGCGCCGATATTGGCGTTGGCGGCCTGCAGCTGGTACTCGGCCTGGCGGATGTCCGGGCGCCGTTGCAGCAGGTCGGCGGGCAGGCCGGCGGGCACCCGGGCGATCTGCTCGTCGGCCAGCGGCAGCGCCGGCAGGCGTTCGTCGACCTGCGCGCCGACCAGGCGCTGCAACTGGTTGAGGTCCTGGGCGGCCAGGCGGGTGTAACGCGCCACGGCAGCACGGGTGCTGTCGACGCGGGTGGTGGCCTGGATCTGGTCGAGCGCCGACAGGGTGCCGGTGCGGCGCTGGCGCTGGGTCAGGCGCAGGCTCTTCTCGTCGGCCAGCAGGGTCTGGCGCGACAGGGCCAGCAGCTCCTGGTCGGCGCGCCAGGTCAGGTAGGCGCCGGCGACACTGCTGAGCAGGCTGAGCTCGGCGCCACGCCGGGCCTCGTCGGTGGCCAGGTAGTTGAGCAGGGCCTGGTCGCTGAGGCTGCGCAATCGACCGAACAGGTCCAGTTCATAGGCGCTGATGCCGACGGTGGCCGATTGCTGGGAACTGATCATGCCTTCGCCACCGGTGCGCCGCCGTGGCAGGTACTGGCGCGTGCCTTGGGCGTTGGCGGCGATCTTCGGCAGCAGTTCGGCGCGCTGGATGCGGTACTGGGCACGGTAGGCCTCGGCGTTGAGCACGGCCACGCGCAGGTCGCGGTTGTTGACCAGCGCGGTGTCGAGCAACTGGCGCAGCACCGGGTCGCGGAACACCCCGCGCCAGTCGCCGGTCACGTCCGTGGCGGGTGGCCCGCCCCGGTAGGCGACACCCATGGGGTACTGCTCGGCGCTGGGCGAGAGTGGGCGCTGGTAGTCGGGGGCGAGGCTGCAACCGGTCAAAACGAGAGCAAGCAAGGGCAGGGTGATTCGCGGCATGACAGGGTCTCTGGGGTCAGGTGCCGGCCATCCAGCGGGCCAGGCCATGGCGTCCGCTGACGCCGAGCTTGGCGGTGGCGCGTTTCAGGTAGGTCTCGATCGAGCTGTTCTTCACATTCAGGCGCTGGGCCATCTGTGGCACGGTGGCTCCGGTGAGCAGGCCGATGCACACTTCCTGTTCGCGGGTGGACAGGCGGATTGCCTCCTGCTCCAGGCGCTCGGTGAAGACCTGGCGCAGCGAGCCGGCCTCATCCGCCTGCAGGCTTCCCGGGCGGCGCTGGGCGGCCTGCAGGAACAGCTGGGCATGGTGCTCGACCAGAGGCAACAGGGTGTCGGACAGGCGCTTGAGCAGCGACAGTTCGGCCAGGGAGAACATCCGCTCGCTGCGCTGGCGATGACAGCAGATGACCCAGCGCCGGTCGCCGCTGCGCGACACCAGGTTGCACTGGTGCACGGGGGCGTTTATCTGGATCAGCAAGGGGTCTTCCATGCGCATGATGCTTTGCAGCAGGGGATGGCGCAGCTGCGCCTGCGCGGGCGTCGCCTCGGGCAGGCCGGCGCTGCCCAGCACCTTGACCTGGCGGATGCTGGCCTGGTCGCTGTCGAGGGTCCATTCGCTGAGGTCGAGTCGATGGATCGGTACCTGGTCGTCGATCAGCTGGAACATCTGTTCGGCGAAGGTGGCATCGCCGGTGCTGGCAACCAGTGCGCCCAACTGCAGGTACAGGTGCGGGTCGTGGCGGTGTTCGAGGCTGTCGATCAGCTTCATGTCGTTGTCTTCCTTGATCCGGTAACGCGGTGGGTCTCGCGGTCGAGTCCTCTCTGTGCTGGGGCTTGGCGCTATTGAATAGCAGGCTCCGAGCCTGCGTCTGTAGCGGAAAGCGGGGACAGGAAATGCCAAATTATCCGACAAGAAAAGTCGGTATTTCCCCGGGCTCATGCAGCTTGAATCGATGGATTGTCGGACAATTGGCGCCAGAAACCGACCAGATCGCCGGCGATTGCCCCGCCGGCTGACAGGGGTAGGCAGGTACCGGCTGCCGACTATCGTCAATTTCCTACAAAAGATTCAGCAGGCTCAGGCGGAGCGAAAAGGTAATGGCCAATGTCCGGGTTTGGGGGGCCATACAGGGCGCGGGGTGGGTGCTTGAATCCGCGGACGATCCCGTTTCAAGGAAGACCCGCCCATGTCCGTCGCCGATAGCTTCCCCCTGACCTGCGCCCAGCGCGACATCTGGCTGGACCAGATCAGCCATGGCGACTCGCCGCTCTACAACGTCGGCGGCTATCTCGAATTCGACGGCGCCGTGGATAGCGGCCTGCTGCGGCGCGCGCTGGCGCATCTGGTCGCGCTTCACGACGGGTTGCGCACGGTGCTGGTGCGCAAGGCGGGGGACGATGGCGTGGCCCGCCAGCGCTTTGTGGCCGGTTTGCAGGTGCCGCTGGACGAGCACGACCTGCGCGGGCAGGCTGAGCCGTTCGCCGCTGCACAGCGTCTGGCCAAGACCTTGCTGCAACAGCCCTTCGCCCTTGAAACCGGACCGTTGCTGCGCATGGCATTGCTGCATGTGGGCGGCGGGCGCAGCCTGCTGATGTTGCAGGCCCATCACCTGATCCTCGACGGCTGGGGCCTGGAGCAGTTGCTCCACCAGCTGGGCCAGTACTACGGTCTGCTCGAGCAGGGCCTGGCACTGCCGGACACAGCCCCGTCCTACCGGACGTTCATCGAGGATGACCTGGCCTACCAGGGATCGGCCCGCCAGCAGCGCGATCTTGCCTATTGGCAATGCCGTTACCCGCAACTGCCCGATGCGCTGCTGCGCCCCAGGGAACAGGGCCTGCCGTCAGGTGCCACGCCCAGCCATGCGCTGGAGCGCAGTTTCGATGGCGACCTGCTGGCGCGCATGCGGCAACTGGCCGACGAGCTGCAGGGATCGGTCGCCCATGTGCTGCTGGCGGCCTTGCACGTGTGCTGTGCCCGGGCCTGGCAGCGGGATGACTGGGTGGTCGGCCTGCCGGTGCGCAACCGTGGCAATGCGCGGGCCAAGGCGACACTGGGTATGTTCGTCCAGGTCAATGCCTTGCGCATGGACTTCGGCCGGAGTTTGAGCTTCGCCGAGCTGGTGCGCGGTATCGGCGATGCCCTGCGGCGCGACCTGCGCCACCAGCGCCTGCCGCTCAGCGACCTTAACCGGGCGCTGGGGCTGTCCCGGGAGGCCCGGGGGCAATTGTTCGAGATCACCGTGTCCTACGAGGAAGAGGGCCACGACCTGCGCTTTGGCAGCCTCGGCGCCCACAGCGTGAAGGTATGCAACGATCACGAGCCGACGCCGCTGTCGATCTACCTGCGCAGCAACCCGCACAATGGCAAGGCCTGGCTGCACCTGGTGTACAACCAGGCCTGGCTGGCCCCCGAAGAGGTCGAGGTGTTCACTGCGCGCCTGCTGCATGTGCTGGCCCAGGGGCTGGAGCGGCCGCAGGCGGCCATCGACGACTACGACCTGCTGTTGCCCGACGAGCACCAGCGCCTGCGGCTGTGGAATGCCACGGCCAGCGCCGCCCAAGGCCCGGCCCTGATCCATCGGCGCATCGAGGCCCAGGCCGCGCTGCGCGCCGAGGCGACGGCCGCCGTGCACGAGGGGCGCCACCTGAGTTATGCCGAGCTGAACAACCGCGCCAATCACCTGGCCACGCAACTGCAGGCCTTGGGCGTGGCGCCGGAGCAGCGGGTGGCGGTGGTCGCCCGCCGAGGCCTGGACACTCTGGTTGGCCTGTTGGCGGTGCTCAAGGCTGGCGCGGCCTATGTGCCGATCGATCCGGCGCACCCGGGCGAGCGTCTGCGCTACCTGCTCGACGATTGCGCACCAAAGGTGGTGCTGACCCAGTCCGTCCTGCGCGAGCGCTTGCCGGCCATCGATGTGCCGGTGATCGAGCTGGACCGCTTGCCATTGCCCACGGCAGTGCTTGATGACCTCGAGGTGCCTGGGCTATCGGGCGAAAGCCTGGTCTATGTGATCTACACCTCCGGCTCCACCGGCCAGCCCAAGGGGGTGATGATCGAGCAGCGCATGCTCGCCAACCTGGTCGACTGGCACTGCGCCGCCTTCGACCTGCAGCCTGGCAGCGCCACCTCCAGCCTGGCCGGCTTTGGCTTCGATGCCATGGCCTGGGAGATCTGGCCGACCCTGTGCGCCGGCGCCACCCTGCACCTGGCGCCGGTGGGCGAGAGCGGCGAGGACATCGACGCGCTGCTGCGCTGGTGGCGCGCCCAGCCCCTGCAGGTCAGCTTCCTGCCCACGCCGGTGGCAGAGCACGCCTTCGCCCAGGGCGAGGCGCATCCTACCCTGCGCACCTTGCTGGTCGGCGGTGATCGCCTGCGTCGCCTGGCCCGGGAGCAAGGCTGGCGGATCATCAACAACTACGGGCCGACCGAGGCCACGGTGGTGGCCAGCGCGGGCGAGGTGCGCCCGGGCCAGGTGCTGCACATCGGCGCGCCGGTGGCCAATACCCGCCTGCATGTGCTCGATGCCCAGGGCCGGCAACTGCCGATAGGCGCCGTCGGTGAGTTGTACATCGGCGGTGCGGGTGTCGCCCGCGGCTACCTGAATCGCCCCGACCTGACAGCCGAGCGCTTCCTCGACGACCCGTTCACCCCGCAGCACGGCGCCCGGATGTACCGCACAGGGGACCTGGTGCGCTGGTTGCCCGACGGCACCCTGGAGTACCTGGGGCGCGGCGACGACCAGGTGAAGATCCGCGGCGTGCGGGTCGAGCTGGGCGAGATCGAGAGCGCGCTGGCCAGCCACCCGGCCGTGCGCGAGGCGCTGGTGCTGCTGCGCGACGGCCAGCTGGTGGCCTGGTACCTCGGCGAACAGGCATCGACCCCGTTGCAGTTGCACGAGCACCTGCGCAGGCGCCTGCCGGCCGCGTTGCTGCCGAGCGCCTTTGTGGCGATGACGGCCTGGCCGTTGACCGCCAATGGCAAGCTCGACCGTCGCGCCTTGCCCGCGCCGGGCAGCGAGGCCGCGGTGCGGCGCGCCCATGAGCCGCCCCAGGGCGAACTGGAGTTGCGCCTGGCCGCGCTGTGGGCCGAGCTGCTGGAGGTGGAGCAGGTCGGACGGCACGATCACTTCTTCGAGCTGGGCGGCCATTCGCTGCTGGCGGTGCGCCTGATCGAGCGCATGCGTCAGGCGGGGCTGCAAGTAGATGCACAGGTCCTGTTCGGTCAGCCGACCTTGGCGAGCCTGGCCGCATCGCTCGGCAGTACCCCCGCGCAGTCGGTACCGGCCAACCACGTGGCCCCGGGTAGCCAGCGGATCACCCCCGAGATGCTGGCCCTGACCCGCCTCGATCAGGCCAGCATCGACCGCATCGTCGGCATGGTTCCGGGTGGCGCGGCCAATGTGCAGGAGATCTACCCGCTGGCACCGCTGCAGGAAGGCCTGCTGTATCACCACCTCACCGAAGACCGTGACCCGTACCAGCAACAGGCGCTGTTCGCCTTCGCCAGCCAGGCTGCGCTGGAGGCGTTCAACCGCGCCTTGGCCGGGGTCATCGAGCGTCACGACATCCTGCGTACCAGCCTGGCCTGGGAAGGCCTGGCGCAGCCGCAGCAAGTGGTGTGGCGCCAGGCCTGGTTGCCGCTGAGGGTGCTTGCGCCCGGTTCGGGCGACGCGGCCACCCGGCTGCGCGAAGAGGCCCTGCGGCTGGACCTGCGCCAGGCGCCGATGATGGCCCTGGCCTGCGTCGAGGACAGCGCGCGGCAGCGCTGGCTGGGGCTGCTGCACTTCCACCACCTGGTCAACGACGCGGTCTCGGTGCAGGTGCTGCTGGCCGAGCTGGCGACGCTGATGGCGGGCGAGGGACACACGCTGCCAGCGCCCGTGCCGTATCGCAACTACGTCGCCCTGAGCCGCGACGAGGCCAGGCAGGCGGGGCATGAAGCCTTCCTGCGCGGAGCCCTGGCCGGGGTGGAAGCGCCCCCTAGGCTGGCCGGCATGGGCGAGGAGGGCCAGGCCACCGTCGAAACCTGCGCCCTGACCGTTCCTGAGGGCTTGGCCACGACCTTGCGCCAGCGCGTGCGTCAGCACGACGTCGGCCTGGGCAGCCTGATGCACCTGGCCTGGGCCCAGGTGCTGGGAGCCTTGGGCGGTCGCGACGAGGTGCTATTTGGCACCGTGCTGCTGGGTCGGGTGATGGCGGGCGAGGGTGCCGAGCGGGCGCTGGGCATGTTCATCAACAGCCTGCCGCTGCGGGTGTCGCTGGCCGGTCGTGATGTGGGCCAGGCGCTGGCCGGAATCCACGGCCAGCTGGCGGCACTGCTCGGGCACGAGGATGCGCCGTTGGTGCTGGCCCAGCGCTGCAGCGGCTTGCCTGCCGGGGTGGCGTTGTTCGACAGCCTGCTCAATTATCGGCATGGCGCCGCGCACGACAGCGTGGCGCTGCCTGGCGTGACGTTGCTCGATGCCAGCGAGGTGCACAGCCACGCCCTGGTGCTGACCGTGGACGAGCAGGGCGACAGCCTGCGGCTGAGTGTGCGGGCGCCTCGCGAGCTGGGCGCCGAACGGGTGCTCGGGCATGTTTGCTGCGCCCTGCAGGCGCTGGCCAATGCCCTGGTCAGCGAGCCGCCAGTGGCGCTCCAGTCGCTGTCGACCTTGCCGGAGGCGGAGCGCGTCTATCTGCTGGAGACCCTCAATGCCACCGAGGTGGCGCTGGATCCCGCCTATCCGCACCTGCCGGCGCTGTTCGCCGCCCAGGTGCGACGCACGCCGGATGCCGTGGCGCTGCAGAGCGAAGAGACACAGCTCACCTACCGCGAGCTCGATGCCCTGGCCAACCGGCTGGCCCATCACCTGATCGGCCTGGGCGTGCGGCCCGACAGCCGGGTCGCCGTGTGCCTGGAGCGCGGCGCCTCGCTGATTGTTGGCTTGCTCGGCGTGCTCAAGGCCGGTGGCGCCTATGTGCCGCTGGACCCCGGCTACCCCGACGAACGCCTGCACTACATGCTTGCCGACAGCGCGCCCCTGGCACTGCTGGTGCACGGAGCCACCCGCGGCCTGTTCGAGGGCCTGTCGACACCGCTGGTGGACCTGGATCACGGTGACTGGCAGGGGCATGGCGACCCTGCGCCCGAACTGCCGGAACTGGGCGGCGGGCACCTGGCCTATGTCATGTACACCTCGGGCTCCACCGGTACGCCGAAAGGGGTAATGGTCGAGCATCGCGGGTTGTGCAACCTGATGCGCTGGGGCAGCGAGCTGTGCCCGCCACAGGCCGACGACGCGCTGCTGCAACGGGCGCCGTTCAGCTTCGACGGCTCGGTGTGGGAGTTGTTCTGGCCGCTGTGCGCCGGCTTGCGCCTGGTGCTGGCGCGCCCCGACGGGCACCGCGATCCGGCCTATCTGGTGCAGCTGATCCAGACGCGCCGGGTGACTACCGTCAAGTTTGTCCCGGCCCTGCTGCAGGCGTTTCTCGACACCCCGGGCGTCGAGCGTTGCAGCAGCCTGCGCGATGTCTTCTGTGGCGGCGGCGAGCTGACCCTGGCGCTGGCGCAACAGGTGCGCCAGGCCTTGCCCCAGGTGCGCCTGCACAATGTCTATGGCCCCACCGAGGCCACCGTGGACAGCACCGCCTGGACCCTGGAGCCGCGCCAGCCGTTGCCCACCGTCGCCCCGCCGATCGGGCGGGCGATCGGCAATACCCGCCTGTACGTGCTCGACGCCCATGACCGTCCGGTGCCCGTGGGTTGTGCTGGCGAACTGCATATCGGCGGCATCGGCGTGGCCCGCGGCTATCTGGGCTTGCCGACGTTGCAGTTCGAGCGCTTCATCGCCAGCCCGTTCGTGGCCGGCGACCGCCTGTACCGTACCGGCGACCTGGTGCGTTATCGCGCCGATGGCGAGCTGGAGTTCATCGGGCGCAATGACTTCCAGGTCAAGCTCAACGGCCTGCGTATCGAGCCGGGCGAAATCGAGGCGCTGCTGGCCGCCCACCCGGTCTTAAGCCAGGCCGTGGTACTGGTGCGCGAGGAGCGGCTGGTGGCCTATGCCAGCTGTCGCGACGGCCATGTCGCGCCGACGCTGGAAGCGCTGCGTGCGTACCTGTCGGCGCGCCTGCCGGCCTATATGGTGCCTTCGGCCTATGTGCTCCTGGCCGAGCTGCCGCTGAGCCCCAACGGCAAGGTCGATCGCCGCGCCTTGCCGGCGCCGGGCGCGGAGGCGGTGATCAGCCGGGCCTATGAGGCGCCCCGCGACGAGCTGGAGCATGCGCTGGCGCAGATCTGGACGGAGGTGCTGAAGATCGAGCAGGTCGGCCGTGACGACAACTTCTTCGAGCTCGGCGGACACTCACTGCTGGCGGTCAGCCTGGTGGCGCGCATGCGCCAGGCGGGGTTGCATGCCGATGCGCGCCTGTTGTTCAGCCAGCCGACCCTGGCGGGCCTGGCGGCCAACACCCGGCGTGAGCAGGAACAGGTGGCGATTGCGCAGACCACCATTCCGGCGCTGAAGGGCAGGCGGCGGATCTGATGAGTCACGTTGACCTGGCGAGGGGGCGTGGGAGCGGGCTTGCCCCGCGAGGCGCTGCATGGCACCGGCTTGGCCGGTGATCGCGGGGCTAGCCCGCTCCCACGCTGGTAGGTCGGCGGATTATTTCGGCGAAATGCGATAGACGCAGCGCCGATCCCCCGAGATCAGGTGCTCGCAACGTTCCACCAGCCCCTGCTCGCCGATCGCCGCCTGGAACACCTGCAGCTCGCTGCGGCAGAACCCCTGGCAGCGGGTGGCGGCGATGCAGATCGGGCAGTGGTTTTCGACGATCAGCCAGTCATTGCCGTCGGCCTGCATCTCGGCCATGTAGCCGGCGCGCTCGCGCAACTGCACGAGGATGCGCACCTTGTCTTCCAGGCTCTGGCCATCGGCGCAGGCCTGCTGGTACTCACGGCTGTTGCTGTCTTCCATGCGGCTGATCAGGCGGTCGACCCCGTCGCTGCCGAACACCTGCTCGACGCTCTCGATCAGTTGCAGGGTCAGCACGCTGTGGGAGTCGGGGAAGCGGCGCTGGGCCGTGGCGGTCAGCGCCCATTTTTGCGAAGGGCGCCCGGCGCCCTTGGCCGGCACGCTGATGCCGCTGATCAGGTCGGACGCCTGCAGTTTCTGCACCTGCTGGCGGGTGGCTTCGAAGGTGATGGCGAGCAGCTGGGCCAGGTCGGCGGTCTTGAGCGGCCCGCGGGTCTTGAGCAGGAACAGGATGCGGTCGGCGGTGCAGTTGGTATCAACGGTGGTCGAGGTCATGGAGCGCTGGAAACCGGGCGTGAATGAACGGATCGGGCACTCTCCTGGGCCATCCTTTGCGCAGGCAAGTGGGCGAAGGATAGCCCGGATTCGCGGTGAATTGTGCAAGATGAACGATTATCGATAAGAAAATTTATATGCGATAAAAATATAAAAGGTATTAGTTGTATTTATTGGGTCTGCGTCTAGGCTCAATTGCGGAGCCTGTGCTTGCCGGTCCCAGGGAGGGGTGCGTGCAAGTCAATCGACACCTTGCTGGTAGATGCCGGGCATGGGCTCACCCACAATAACTCGACAGGGATGTGAGTGCATGAATGCCCAGAAACCCGTGACCATCTACGAACACGCCGACGAACTGAACAGTCTGCAAGGCGTGGTCGACCTGGTGAAGCTCTCCGACCAGTACCGCCAGTCCGCCATCCTGCATTCGGCGCTGGCCCAGCGTGTGTTCGACCACACCCGCCAGCCGGTCAGCGCCCAGGCCCTGAGCGATGCGCTGGGTTGGGTGCCGAACAAGGGCCGCATCTTCCTCAACGCGCTGGTAGCCATGGGCCTGCTGAAACGCACTGCCCAAGGTTTCGAGAACCTGCCGCTGAGCCAGCGTTTCCTGGTCAGCGACAGCGCCGAGTTCATCGGCCCGATCATCGATCATCAGCGTCTGCAGTGGCATAACTGGCCGCGCCTGGACGAAGTGCTGCGCAGCCGCACCTCGCTGGATTTCCAGCAGGAAAACCGTTTCAAGCACGACCTGGCGGCTCGCGATGCCTTCAACGATGCCATGGTCCGCTTCAGCCAGCCCATGGTCGACGTGCTGCGTGACCTGCCGCTGTTCGACAAGGCCCGGCGGGTGATCGACCTGGCCGGTGGCCACGGTACCTACCTGGCCGAGATCGCCAGCCGAAATCCGCAGGTCAAGGGTGAGGTCTGGGACCTGGAGCCGACCCGCGAGGCGGCTGCGGCCACCTTCGCCAAGTACCGTCTCGACGACCGCCTGGGCTTCCATGCCCGCAACCTGCTGGACCTGGCGCAGTACCAAGGCGAGCGGGCCGACGTGGTGATGCTCAACGACTGCCTGCACTATTTCACCCGCGAGCAGGTGCGCACCCTGATCGCCGGCGCCGCCGGCATGGTCGAGGGTGACGGCGCGCTGCTGGTGCTGAGCATGGCCCTGGAGGATGACGAGATCCATCCGGCGCTGTCGGCCGACTTCTCCCTGCACATGATGCTCAACACGGTCAACGGCGAGCTGCACTCGACCCGCTACCTGATCGACAGCATGGCGAAGGCGGGGCTCACCGTGGAGCAGGAGCCGATCGGCCGCTACACCCTGCTGATCGGACGGAGGGCTGTCTGATGCTGCGCTTGTTGGCATTGCATGCCGCGCCGCTCGGCGACGCGGCGGCCCAGGCCCTGGACAGCCTGGGCAGCGCAGCGGCGGCGGCGGGTTTCAGCCTGCAGGTCAGCCAGAAGCCGGCCGGCCAGGGACCGGTGGACGCGGTCTGCCTGCTGCTCGACAGCGCCACGCCGCCGGCGGCGTTGAACACGCTGCTCAACGAGGCCAGCGGACTGTGCCGCAACACCGTGCTGGTGCTGGTCCGCGTGCAGGGCGCACTGGCGCAGTTGCCTTCCGCCAGCGGCGTGATCGCCCAGTGGCAGCAGGCGAGCCAGGGCTTCCTCTATCCCTACTCGCTGGATATCGGTGCCGGGCAGGCGCCGGAGCTGGCGATCAAGGACTGGCTGGCGGGCTTCGCCAAGTTCGCAGCCGCGACCAAGCTGTGGCGCTCGCTCGACGGCCTGGGGCTGGACGAAGCGGCGCGGGCCGCACAGCGCCCCGAGATGAACCACGTCAATATCCTCACCCGCGACCTTGAAGCCTCCAAGGCGTTCTACAGCGACATCCTCGGCGCCAACTACTGCTACAACCTCGGTCCGCGCAAGGCCGTGATGGAGCTCAACGGCTTCGACTTCTTCATCGAGCAGAGCGAGTCGTTCAGCTACCCGACCGGCTACCACATCGGTGTGCGGGCGCTGCCCGAGGACGTTCGGCGCATCGCCGAGCAGGTCAGCGCCGCCGGCACCATCAAGCTGGTCAAGGGCAACGGCCCGGCGCCGGGCTACCACCATGGGCCGGACAACGTGCGCAGCGCCGTCTACTTCGAGGACCCGGATGGTCTGGTGATCGAAGTCTACAGCGCTGAAGTGGAGATGATCGAAAGCAACCCACGGTTGCTCCTCGACCGCCTCTGATCCCACGTCGTCACAGGCCTGCCATCGGGCAGGCCTGTGCCCAGGCAGGTATTTGCATGAACAGCTACAAACAGTGGCATTGGCCACGGCTGCCCAGCCCGTTGCCCAAGGATGTCAGCGACCGGGCATTGATGGGTTACCCGCAGCATTACCAGGAGCACCCATTGCAGACGCAGGTCGCCACGGCGCTCGACGATCTGCTCCAGGCGCCGCTGGACGGCCTGCTGACGCTGCTCGAGCAGCCGCGCCAGCCGTTGGCCCGGCGCATTGCCGCCGGCGAGGTGCTGGCATTGCGTGGCGACCCGCGCATCGACACCTTCGCCCCGCAGATGATCGACATTCCCGCCGCGCGGGTGCACATCGGCCTCGATCCGCGCGCGGTCGAGCAGGTGATGGACCAGTTCGACGGGCTCGGCCTGGACCGCAGCTGGATCGACAAGGAGACCCCGCGCCACGCCGTGGAGCTGGCGGCATTTCGTATCGCCCGCTTTCCGGTGACGCACCAGGAGTACCGCCAGTTCCTGCTCGACAGCGGGCATGCCGGCATCCCTGACGGCTGGGCGTTCGGCCGCTACCCGCGGCATCACGCCAACCATCCGGTGTACAGCGTCTCGGCCAGTGACGCCGACGCCTACGCCCGGTGGCTCAGCGAACGCACCGGCCGGCGTTTCGCCCTGCCCAGCGAGGCGCAATGGGAGTACGCCGCCGCCGGCCCTGAAGGCCGCCAGTTCCCCTGGGGCGACGCCTACCAGGTCGAGCAGGCCAACACCGCCGAGCTGGGCTACCTGGACAGCACGCCGGTCGGCGTGTTCATCGACGCCGCCTCGCCCTTCGGCGTGTTGGACATGGCCGGCAATGTCGAGGAGTACGTGGCCGAGGACTACCGGCCATACCCCGGCGGACCGCAGATCGAGGACGACCTGGTGCTCGATGTCGGCACCCACCGCGTGGCCCGCGGTGGCAGCTTCACCCGTTTCCGCGACCTGGCGCGCACCGCGCGCCGCCACGGGCGTTACCCGCGACCGATCTACGTCATGGGTTTTCGCCTGGTTGAAAACCACAACTGAGCTGTTCCGTCTTCCGTGCAAGAGGTCTGATTCCATGAACAAGGATGTTTCGCTTCACACCATCGTGCCGATTTCCATTCTCGGCGGCGACGTCGACGCCCATTTCTTCGGCTTCCACGGCTTCGAGCGTGACCAGGAGCACTTCGCCGTCGGCATCGGCCGCGAGCAGTGCGACGTGCCGCTGGTGCGGGTGCACTCCGAGTGCATCACCGGCGATGTGTTCGGCTCGCAGCGCTGCGATTGCGGCCCGCAGCTGCAGGAGGCGCTGCGCACCCTCAAGGAGGTGGGCGGCTACCTGATCTACCTGCGCCAGGAAGGGCGCGGCATTGGCCTGTACTCCAAGTTCGAGGCCTACCTGCTGCAGGACAAGGGCCTGGATACCTACGAGGCCAACCTGCGTCTGAACCACCTGGCCGACTCGCGCTCGTTCGACCCGGCCGTGCAGATCCTCCGCGCCCTGGGCGTTGACCAGTGCCGGTTGCTGACCAACAACCCGGAGAAGGTCGCCCAGTTGCGCGCCGGTGGCATCGATGTGATCGAGCAGGTGCCCACCGGGGTGTTCCTGACCAATCACAACCGCAACTACCTGCAGGCGAAGGCGGTCAAGTCCAGCCATTCGATCAAGCTCTGACTCCAGCGAAAAAGGATCTTTCGATGAAACACATTGGCCCTATCAGCGGTATCGCCGCCCATGCCGCGCGCTTCGTCGCCACCGCCGGCTACGACAACCAGGTAATCCTGTGGAACGCCGCCACCGGCGAGCCGATCCACCGCGTGCACCACGACCACCTGGCCAACCAGTGCGCGTTCAGCAGTGACGGCAAGCACCTGGTCAGCGCCAGCAGCGACTACACCGCGCGCATCTGGGAAGTGCCGAGCATGCGCCTGAAAGCCGTGCTGCAGGGGCACAACGACGACGTCGAGATGGCGGTGTTCTCGCCCGACAGCCAGCGCGTGGCCACCTGCTCGCGTGACCACGTGCTGCGCATCTTCGACCTCGACGGCGTGCAGCTGCAGGCGTTCCATGGCCACCAGGCCGACGTCATCTCGGTGGTCTGGTCGCCGGACGGCCAGCGCCTGATCTCCAGCAGCGACGACGGTACCGTGCGCCAGTGGGACACCCGCACCGGCCAGCAATGCGACGAGGTGGACATCGGCGGCGTGGAAACCGACACCATTGCCATCACCCGCGAAGGCGTGGTGTTCGCCGGGGACGACGAGGGGCGTATCTCGATCATCGCCCAGGGCCAGGTGCAGACCGTGCCGGCCCACGCCGCCGGGATCAAGCGCATCGTCTGGAACGACGACAAGCGCCTGCTGGTGAGCCTGAGCTACGACCGCTCGGCGATCCTCTGGACCTTCGACGCCGGGCGTAACCTGGTCAAGCGCCGCAGCACCGCGCTGCCGAGCATCGTCTGGCCGCGCAGCTGCGCCTTCGTCGGTGACGAACAGCTGGTGTTCGCCACCTTCGGTTCGCGCTACGCCACCTGGAACTACGAGCAGGACCAATGGCAGGTGTCGGGCATCGAGCCGGCGGTGAGCATCAACGCCGTGGTGCGCAGCGACGAGCGCCAGTACAGCATCGGCGACGCCGGCATCCTGCACCGTGATGACCAGCCGGTGACCAGTGTCGGCAGCCTGTGCAACTTCCTCCTGCCGTTCGGCCCGCTGCTGCTGACCGGCGGCCAGATGGGCCAGGTGTTCGACGGCCTGTCCGGGCGCATGCTGTACCAGCACCGTTCGCCGCTCAACTGCGGCGCAACTTTCGTCAGGAACGGCGAGGACCTGGCGCTGATCGGCACCTACACCGGCGAAGGCCTGGTGTTCGGCCATGACGGCCAGGGCGGACTGCGCCTGGTGGCGTCGATCCCCATGCACGACAACGCGATCAAGGGCGTGGCCGCCGACGAGCGCCACCTGTTCAGCGTCTGCGCCTCGGCCGATGCCGCGCTGCACAGCATCGAGGATTTCAGCAGCGTGCGGCATATCGAGGGGGCGCACACGCGTATTTCCAATGGCTGCTGCCCGATCACCGGCGGCTTCGCCAGCATCGGTCGCGACCTCAAGCTGCGCCTGTGGCTGGAGACCGGCGACGAGGTGTTCGACTCGCCGCACCAGCACTCGATCAAGTGCATCGCCGCCTCCGGCGATGGCCGGGTGATCGCCACCGCGGCCTACAACGGTACCGTGGCGCTGTTCGACCTGGCCTCGCGGCGCTGGCTGCCCATGCAGCGGCCGACCGCCAGCGGTATTTCCTGCCTGACCCACGACGCCGTCAGCGACGCCTTCCTGGCCAGCTCCTATGACGGGCGCATCTACGGTATCGACGCCCGCCTGGCGTCCTGAAGGAGCAGCACGATGAGCAAGCAAGCAAGCGACTTCATGGCCCAGGGCGATTACCGCAAGGCCCTCGACACTTCGTTCGTGCACCGCTACAGCCATGGCGAGGACGAGTGGTCGTGGGATATCGGCATGATCCAGGCGGCCCAGGCCTTCCTTGAACGGCTCGACCCGCGTGCCGACCAGCATGTGCTGGACATCGGCGTGGGCCGTGGCCGTGACGCCTCCACCTTCATCCTCGCCGGGCACCGGGTCACCGGGCTGGATATCGTCGAGAACTCCAGCTGGCCGTTGCTGCGCAAGCGCTGGGGCGATCGACTGGACCTGGTGAACAAGGCCATGCAGGACTGGCAGCCGGCGCCGGGCACGGTGTTCGACGCGGCCCTGGACAATGGCTGCTTCCACCACCAGCACCCGGATGAGTGGGCTGCATACCTGGGCCATGTGCGCCGCCTGCTGCGCCCCGGCGCGCTGGTGGGGCTGAACGTGTTCGGGGTCGACGCGGCCCATCCGCAGCCGGGCTGGCGCGAGATGGACAACCAGCGCCAGGGCTACTTCTTCACCGACGACGGCATCCGCCAGACCCTCGAGGGCCATGGCTTCACCTGGCAGGGGCTGGAGGTGATCGAGCGCCAGCACGGCGAGGCTCGCTACCTGCTGGCGCTGGTTCGCACGTGAGTGCAATTGATCGCCACTACCTGGACATGGCCCTGGCGCTCGCCAGCCAGGGCCTGTACAGCACCATGCCCAACCCGCGGGTCGGCTGCGTGATCGTCAACGCCGGGCAGGTGGTGGGGCGCGGCTGGCATCAGCGCGCCGGCCAGGCCCATGCCGAAGTGCACGCCCTGCGCGAGGCGGGCACGGCGGCGCGGGGTGCGACCGCCTATGTGACCCTGGAACCCTGTGGTCACCATGGGCGCACGCCGCCGTGCGCCGATGCCCTGGTGGCGGCGGGGGTGAGTCGGGTAGTCACGGCCAGCGGCGATGTCTCGCAGAGCATCGGCGCGGATCGCCTGCGTGGTGCGGGCATCGCGGTCGAGGCCTTGCCTTGCCCACGGGCACGGGCGCTCAATCGCGGGTTCTTCTCGCGCATCGAGCGCCAGCGCCCTTGGGTGCGGGTGTTGCGTCCGGCGGCGCTGGAGATCGGTGCGCTGGGCGAAGGCACGATGCTCAGCCATTGCGACGAGCAGACGCCCCTGGCGCACTGGCGGGGCAGGGCTTCGGCGTTGCTGACCACTTGTGACTGGGTGAAGGCCTGCGACACCTCGCTGGTGGCGCAGGTTGCCGGGCAAAGGGCCGAGCCGGTGGTGCCCTTGCGGGTGCTGCTTGACCAGGGGCTGGACTGCCCGGCTTCGGCCAAGGTGCTCGATGGGCGGGCGCCGACGTTGGTGCTGCATGGGGCGCAGGCGAGGCGGGACGGTCGGTATGCCCGTGCGCGTTGCCAGGAGCTGGAGGATCTGGGTGGCTTGCAGGTACTACAGGCGCTGCATGAACTCGACTGCAACGAAGTCCAGGTGGAGGCCGAGCCGGCCTGGTGCGAGGCCCTGGCGCGCCAGGGGCTGATGGATGAGTGGCTGGTCCAGGTCTAGCGCCCTGTGCTTTCCCTGTAGGAGCGGCCTTGTGCCGCGAAAGGGCTGCAAAGCAGCCCCGGCGATCGTGATCACATCACAGATCCTTGGGGCCTTATTGATTTAACTGCAATAGCGTGGGAGCGGGCTTGCCCCGCGATGCGATGTGTGGCACCGGCTTTGCCGGTGATCGCGGGGCAAGCCCGCTCCCACGCTGGTGATGCTTACAACTTTGTTCCCGCTGCGACAGGTGATCTGGGAAACGCGCAACCTAGCGACTGCAGATCAGCCCGACCTGCAGGCTGTTCTGCTCGAACAGGTCCCAATACCCAGGCGGATGCGCTTTCTTGCGGATCCCGCTGATCAGTGGGGCAATCCAGCGCACGTTGCGCAGGCCGACATCGTGGGCGGCCTGTTCGTAGACCGACTTTTGCCAGCGGTAATAGGTGAAGTCCGCAGGCGGTGTACTCATGAACTGGCCCCGGCAGCGCAGGCCGCCTTCCACCGGCTGTTCGTCCAGCACACGAATGCCGTACTCGGTGAAATTGCCCAGGGCCAGGTCGAAGGCGGGGTTCGCCGTGTAGGCGATCAGCTGTCCGTTCGGCTTGAGGTTAAGGGCGACACTCTCGAACATGCGCCGCAATTCCTCGACGCTGCCGGCGTAGTTGAACAGCCAGGCGGCGGTGACCTTGTCGAACTGGCCAATGCGGCCCATCTGCGCCACGTCGCGCACTTCGTAGGCGATGCCGTCGTTGGCCTGGCGCGCCTGGTAGATCATGCTCGGCGAGATATCCACGCCGTGTACCCGCGCCGCGCCCCAGTCCTTCAGGCGGCGGCTGAAGAAGCCATGGCCGCAGGCCAGGTCGAGAACTTCCTCGCCGGTCACTTCGCCGGCCATGTAGCGAAACGTGTCGACCTCGACCCCGCGCTGGCTGGCGTGGCTGGTGAAGTCTTCGAACTGCTCGCTGATCCGCTCGTAGACTTCCTTGGATTCCTTCATGGGCGCTCCTTGTTTTCAGAGGTGAGTCGCAGCGCCAACGGCAGCGCCAGCAGCGGCGCGCAGGCGAACACGGCGAACAGCCATAGCGCCGCCTGGCGCGCGCCTTGCTCGCCGCCGGGCTCGACCAGCCCGGCGCCGTTGGCGACCAGGCCGGCCAGGGCCGCGGCCAGGGCGGTGGCGTAGAGTTGCACGGTGGTGATCGAGGCCGAGGCGAGGTTTTCCTCGCCGGGGCGCGCTGCCTGCAGCACCCGGGTGAGCAGGTGCGGCCAGCCCAGGCCGATGCCCAGGCCGACGCCGGCCAGGGCCAGGGCGAACAGGGCCAGGCCCGGCGCGCTGGCGATCCAGGCCGGGGCGGGGGTCAGCACGGCCAGGGCCAGCAGCGCCACGGCCACCACCAGCGGCCCGCTGCGGATCTGCCAGGCGCCGCCATCGCGGTCGCGTCCGGCGCTGGCCAGGGCGCCAACCGTCCAGCCAGCGGCCATCACGGCGGTCAGGTAGCCGGCGGCCAGAGGGCCGAAGCCATGGATGCGCTGCAGGAAGTAAGGTACATAGATTTCGGTGGTGATGGCCGCCACCAGCAGGCACATCATGGCGAACAGCGCGCCCATCGGTTGCCTGAGGCTGTAGGCCCCGGTGGGCAACAGGTGATGGCGCGCCCGCGGATCGCGGCGGGCGATCAGCGCGGCGAGGGCCAGGCCCACGACGATGCCGGCCAGGTTGATCCACAAGGTATCGGCCAGGCTGGCTGCACAGATCGCCAGCACCGAGGCCACCAGGCAGGCGATCAGCCCGTAGGCCGGGCGCGCGCCATTGTCGTCCACGGCCTGGCGCGCCGGCAGGCGCAGGCAGACGATCAGCGCCAGGGCGCCAGCCACCGGCAGCAGCGACCAGAACGCCCAGCGCCAGTGTCCACCTTCGGCGAACACCCCGCCCACGGCCGGGCCGCACAGCGTGGCCACGCCCCACATCGCCGAGACCAGGGCCATGGCGCGGGGCCACAGGCGGCTGTCGAACACCAGGTGGATCAGCGCATAGCTCAGGGCGAACAGGATGCCGCCACCCAGGCCCTGCACGCTGCGTCCAAGCAGCAGCATCGGCATGCTCGCGGCCTGGGCGCAGAGCAGCGAGCCGATGGTGAACACCAGCAGCGCCAGCAGGTAGGCGACTCGCGGCCCACTGCGGGCCAGCAGGCGGGTGGAGAGGGTGGAACCGATGATCGAGGCGACCACGAACAAGGTGGTGTTCCAGGCATAGAAGGCCAACCCGCCGATCTCTTCGATCACGGTCGGCAGCAGGGTGGTGACGATGTAGACATTGATGGCATGCAGGGCGACGCCGCCGGCCAGGGCGATCGAGCGCAGCGCGTTGCCGCCGCTGAGCAGTTCGCTCCAGCGCGCCGGGGGCTGTTCGGGGATTGCGGTCATGTACGCTCCTTGCGTGGTCCTGCGCTGGGAGTCTAGGAGTCGGAAAATCATTATTCAAGGTTTTGCTTGTGTAATTTGGCGGTGATGTTTTTGCTAGGATCGTGCTCTTTTGTCTTGTTCCAGGAGCGTCACCCATGATCATCAGCACCACCAGCCAGCTCGACGGCCGTCCGATTGCCGAGTACCTCGGCGTGGTCAGCGCCGAATCGGTGCAGGGGATCAACTTCGTGCGCGATTTCTTCGCACGCTTTCGCGACTTCTTCGGCGGCCGCTCACAAACCCTGGAGGGCGCGCTGAAGCTGGCCCGCGAGCAGGCCACCGAGGAACTCATGGCGCGGGCACGGCAGTTGCAAGCCGATGCGCTGGTGGGCGTGGACTTCGAGATCAGCATGCCGTCGGTACAGGGCGGCATGGTCGTGGTGTTCGCCACCGGCACGGCGGTACGTCTGAAGTAAGGCCAGTTGCCACTGGTCGGACCAGGAAATTTTGTCCGACTGGTCTGCAAATGACCGGCTAGTCTCACTTCAACGGACCGCCGCTTCACTAGGCAGGCGTATTGCCTGCCGGCACGGTCGCCATTGGAGGGAGACAGGGCATGAGCGAATCCTATTTCGAAGACCTGAACGATGCGTTTCCGATCAACAGCCAGGTGCGCTGTGGCCAGGCAGCCGTGCGCCTGGGCTTTGCCAACATGACCCTGGACGAGTCGGAACAACTGCAACCGGCGCACCTGCAGCGGGCCAAGAAGGGGCGTTTCACGCCGCGTGTCCCGTCGAAGAAGTAAATCCGCGCTGAATCCCCATCGCGGCGCCCACAGGTCCTGTGGGCGCCGTCGCGTTCAATGGGCCCCGGCGCCCTTGCTCAGGTCGCTCTTCGTGGTTGGCCAGGATCACCCCCCCCCGGCGACCTTCTGCAGTGCCGCGGGGCCCGCTACCGGTCGGACCTGTACCAGGATGCCTGCCGCCATTGCCAGGGCGTGGCGCTGGCGCAGGTGATCATCGTCGAGGGGCTCGCCCCCTGATCAGACCCGCAGGTGCGGGTCTTTCTTTTCCGGGTTTTCGCCGGCAGGGCGTGGAGTCGCCGGCTTGTCCGTGGTGGGCAGCGGCGTGTCCTGCACGGCGTCGGTATCGGCGGGTGGCGACTGGTCACGGGTGCGCAGCAGTGACAACAGCACTCCGCCCAGCAGCAATCCGAACGTCACCCCCAGCGATATCCCGGCCGGCACCTTGCCCACCAGCCCGTGCCAGAAGATCTTGCAGCCGATGAAGATCAGCACCAGCGCCAGCGCGTACTTGAGGTAGACGAAGCGGTGCATCAGCGCCGCCAGGGCGAAGTACAGCGAACGCAGGCCAAGGATGGCGAAGATGTTCGAGGTGTAGACGATGAACGGGTCCTGGGTGATGGCGAAGATCGCCGGCACGCTGTCGACGGCGAACACCAGGTCGGCCAGCTCGATCAAGACCAGGGCGAGGAACAGCGGCGTGGCATAGCGGGTCGCCCGCGTCGCCCCGGGCGGCGTGAGCTGGACGAAGAAGTGCCGGCCATGCAGCTGGTCGGTGACGCGCATGTGCCGGCGCACGAAGCGCAGCACCGGGTTGTTGGCCAGGTCCGGGTGGGCGTCGTCCTTTGACAGGGCCATCTTCACCCCGGTGAACAGCAGGAAGGCGCCGAACAGGTACAGCACCCAGGCGAAGTGCTGCACCAGCGCGGCGCCCACGCCGATCATGATCGCCCGCAGCACCACCACCCCGAGGATGCCCCAGAACAGCACCCGATGCTGGTAGCGGCGGGGGATGGCGAAGAAACTGAAGATCATCGCCATGACGAACACGTTGTCCATCGACAGCGACTGCTCGACCAGGAAACCGGTGTAGAACTCCAGCGCCGGCTGCGCGCCCAGCTCATGCCAGACCCACAGGCCGAACAGCACGCCGACGCTGAAGTAGCCCGAGTACAGCAACAGGCTTTCGCGCATCTCGATCTCGCGGTCCTGGCGGTGCAGCACACCCAGGTCGAGAACCAGCAAGGCGATGACGATGGTGATGAAGACCAGCCACAACCAGGCGCTGGTGCCGAGAAAAGGCGTGAAGAGGAAATGCTGCAGAGCCGTCATGAGCCCCTCCTTGATTGTCGACGTTGCAAGGCAACAGTGATTCCGACATGGCGGCGCAAACCGTCAGAGGGGCCCGGCATCACATGCTTCTGAGCCTAGTCGCGATCGCCGGGCTTGCGAATGGCAGGCTGTTACATTTCTTTGCCTGAATCCAATGGTTGCGAAGTATCCGCCGACCGGGGCGCCAACATCGAGGCGTGGTGAGTATCCCGAGTCCGACCCGAAACGGGGCTCGGAATGCTCATGTACGCCAGTGCATTGCGCTTGCTTCCCCTTTTCGCCTAGTTTGGCCTCGCGCAGACACATTTCGTACTTAGGCGCAGCCCTTTCAAGGTGTTCGCCGTAACCCTTACAGCGAACACTTGGTAGCCCTGATGCGGTCAATAGCCCTCGAGCCCAAACACCTTGAAAGACCTGGTACTCAGGCGCAGTCGCTGACGGTGCCGGCGGCCTTGTGCCCTCGGCTCACCCACCAGCCAAACCCCGCCGCCGTGAAGAACATGATCAGGCTGTAGATCGCCGCCGGCACCGCCATGGTCGCGTTGTTGAGCAGCGTCGGGCTCAGGGCCAGGGCGATGGCCAGGGTGCCGTTGTGGATGCCGATCTCCATGCCGATGGCGATCGCCTGGCGCTTCGGAATGCTCAGCAGGCGCGGCACCCAGTAGCCCACCGCGAGGCTGAGCAGGTTGAACAGCAGCGCGGCGCCCCCGACGATCGGCGCGTACTCGACCACGGTCTGCCAGTCCTTGGCCAGGGCCAGGACGATGGTGAAGGCCAGGAACAGCGCCGCGACGATCTTCATTGGTTTTTCCATGCGCGCGGCGAAGCGCGGCGTCCAGTGGCGAATCAGCATGCCCAGCGCCACCGGCAGCAGGACGATGGCGAACACCTGCATGACCTTGGCGAACTGCAGCGGGATGGCCTGGTCCGATTCCATGAACCAGACCAGCGACAGGTTCACCAGCAGCGGCATGGTGAGGATGGCGATCAGCGAGTTGACCGCGGTCAGGGTGATGTTCAGCGCCACGTCGCCATGGGCCAGGTGGCTGAACAGGTTGGCGGTGGTGCCGCCCGGAGAGGCGGCCAGCAGCATCAGGCCCACCGCCAGTGCCGATTCGAGGCCGAAACCGTTGGCGATCAGGAAGCACACCAGCGGCAGCAGCAGGATCTGGCAGATCAGGCCGATCACCACCGGCTTGGGGTACTTCACCACCCGGGCGAAGTCGGCCAGGGTCAGCGACAGGCCCAGGCCGAGCATGATGATACCCAGGGCCAGCGGCAGAAGGGCGGTGAGCAGCGGGGAGGCGGTCATGGGCGGTCTCTCGGGCGAAGGATTCCGAGGAGTGTAGGTGGTGGCGCAACGATAGCTAATCGCAACTGGCCTACCTTGGTAACCGATTGTTACCGGGGCGAGCGGCCCTGTGTCGCGTTGCGGTGCATCGCACGGCGCAGTAGCATTCGACCTTTTGCCGAGGATTCGCCTGTCATGCCGTTCCAGCCAGGTCTGCTTGCCACTCCGGTGCCGGCCCATGCCCGCCACCTGTTCTTCGCCCTCGACTCGCTCGAGGCCTTGCCCGCCGTCCTCGACCAGCTGTTGCCGCAGGTCGATGGGCAGAGCCTGATCCTGGGCGTCGGCGCGCCGCTGGCCAAGGCCCTGGGCCGCGAAGTGCCGGGCCTGCGCAGCTTCCCGCAACTGGACGCGGTGGTGGAGAACCCGGCGACCCAGCACGCCCTGTGGCTGTGGCTGCGCGGCGCCGAACGCGGCGAGCTGTTCCTGCGCGCCCAGGCCCTGCAGCAGGCGCTGGCGCCGGCCCTGCGCCTGGTCGACAGCGTCGACGGTTTCCTGCACCGCGGCGGCCACGACCTGACCGGCTACGAAGACGGCACCGAGAACCCGGTGGACGAAGACGCCGTCGCCGCGGGCATCGTGCCGGGCGAGGCGCCTGGCCTGGCGGGCTCCAGCTTTGCCGCGTTCCAGCTGTGGAAGCACGACCTGGAGTACTTCAAGTCGCTGCCCCAGGCTGAACAGGACAACATCATCGGTCGCCGCCTGAGCGACAACGAAGAACTCGACGATGCGCCCGAGTCGGCCCACGTCAAGCGTACCGCCCAGGAAAGCTTCGCGCCGGAGGCGTTCGTGGTGCGTCGTTCGGTGGCCTGGACCGATGAACGTGGCGCCGGCCTGGCGTTCGTCGCCCTGGGCTTCTCGCTGGATGCCTTCGAGGTGCAGCTGCGGCGCATGAGCGGGCTCGAGGATGGCGTGATCGATGGCCTGTACCGCTTCAGCCGGCCGTTGACGGGGGGGTACTACTGGTGCCCGCCGTTGGCTGAAGTCGGTGCCGACCTGCGCCTTCTGCTGGGCTGATGGATCCAGGGGCTGCTGCGCAGCCCTTTCGCGGCACAAGGCCGCTCCTACAGCAGAATGCGCGTCCCTGTAGGAGCGGCCTTGTGCCGCGAACGGGGCGCAGGGCGCCCCCGGTACCCCTTCAGAACGGCACAGCCACCGTCAACTGACTATAAATATTGGTTCCGCTCCCCACCTGGTTGCCGCCATTGCTTTGATCCTTGCGCGGCTTGAACAGCCCCAGCAGCGGGGTGACGATCAGGTGCTCGTTGACTGCCCACTCCACATACAGGTCCAACTCCTGGGCATCCAGGTTCAGGGTGTCGCGGGTGCGCACGGTGTCGAAGTCGAAGAACAGCGCGCCGAGGGTGAGATCGTCCCGTGGCGTGGCCTTCAGGCCCACATGGTGGATGCCGCTGTTGGTGTTGAACGGCCCGGCATAGTTGCCGGCGACCTCGCCCTGGATCCAGGTGCCGTAGCCGCTGGACAGGCCGGTGAACAGCAGGTCCCAGCCCGCCGAATAGCGGGTGTAGCGGTAGGTCAGCTGCGGTGCCCAGGGGGCTTCGGCGAAGGTGTAGGCGGCCTCGGCGTACCAGGCGGTCTCGCGGCCGCCGCGCTTGTCCTGCCAGGCATACTCGAAGGCGAAGCGGGTGTTTTCCAGCCCGACGCCACCTTCGCCGCGCAGGCTGTACACATCCATGCCCTCACGGGCCTTCTGGAACTCGCTGGCCCACTGGTCGGTCACGTCGATGCCGTGGATATAGGTCAGGCCCAGGGTGCCCAGGTCATGGGTGTAGTCCAGGGTGCCGGCCGCCAGCTCGGTTTCGGCCTGGGCACGGTTGTCGGACTTGAGCCACAGCACGCTGCCATGCAGCCCCTGCTTGCCGCCCAGGCGCAGCACCGCGGTGCGGTCGAAGGCGTGGCGCGCGCCCAGGTAGAAGCCGCCGCCGCGATTGAGCTGGCCGTCGGCCGGGCCCTTGCCCAGGTTGGGGCCGTCGTCGTTGATCAGGAAGCCGCTGCCCAGGCGGATCACCTGGCGCCCGCCGGACAGGTCAACGCCATCCTTGCCCAGCAACGGGAACAGATCACCCGAGCGCCAGCCCAGGTAGGCGTCCTCGATCTTGGTGGTGCGTTCGGAGCCGTCCTGGTTGCCGCCGGCGTCGCCGTCGCCCCAGGCGCCGGAGCTGACCCAGTTGAAGGCGCCGTACAGGCTGCCGTTGCCGCCCAGGCCCTGGTCGCCGCTGAGGCCGTACTTGATGAAACCCTCGCGCCAGGTCGAGCCGCCGGGAGTGCCGTCGTAGTTGTGGCGGCTGTTGAACATGCCCCAGACCGCGAGCAGGTCGGCATTCAGGTGGCTGTCGTCGGCGGCGTGCAGCTCGTAGGCCGGGCTGGCCGGGCCATGGACCAGCAGGGCCAGGGCCGCGGCCATTGCGGTGCGACGTGGGGTGAGACGCATGGATCGATCCTCGTTTGTTGTGTGCGGTCTTGGGTGCCGCGTTGTTGTGGAGGCAGTGTCGAAAGGCGACGGGCTATTAGCGCGTGGAACGCTGGCGGCGGTCTTGCCCGTGGCTGCCAGCGGTCTTGCATATCACCGCCATCACAGGCTCGCGGCGCTCTCCGGCAAGGTCGCGCCGCCGTCGACCACCAGGGTCTGGCCGGTGATGTAGCAGGCGGCGTCAGAGGCGAGGAACAGCATCGCCGCGGCGATATCGGCCGGCTCGCCCAGTCGCCCCAGGGGCACGCCGGCGGCGATCCGGGCGTTCAGGGTGGTATCGCCGAGGTTGTCCATGGCCGGCGTGCGCACCATCCCCGGCTCCACGCCGTTGACCCGCACGTTGAATGGCGCCAGTTCCAGCGCGGCATTGCGAATGAAGCCATTGACCCCGGCCTTGGACGCCGCGTAATGGCTCAGGCCCGGGTAGGCCACCCGGGGCCCGGTCACCGACGAGGTGGCCAGCACGCATCCGCCACCCTGGCGGCGGAACAGGGGCAGGGCGCCCTGGACAAGCCAGAACAATGCGCCCAGGTTCACCGCCAGGGTGCGCTGCAACAGGGCCGGGTCGATCTCGGTGAGTGGGGTGAGTGGAAAGTAGGCGGCGTTGTGCACCAGCACGTCCAGGCGTTGCAGTCCGGCCAGCGAGGCGCGGATCGCGCCGGGGTCGGCCAAGTCGAGGACCTCCCCACGAACCTCGTGCCCCAACGCCACCTGGTCCTCGACCAGGCGCTGCAACGCCTGCGGGTCGAGGTCCAGCGCCAGCACCCGGGCGCCGTCACGGGCGAAACCCTCGACGATGGCCTGGCCGATGCCGCCTGCCGCGCCGGTGACCAGCACCGTGCGGCCTTTGAAGTCGTAGCGCGCGTTCATGCCGATGGCTCCAGGCGGGTGTAGGCCAGGGTCGGCACGTCGACCACGGTCGAACCGCCATCGGCGGTGATCACCGCGCCGGTGACGATGCTGGCTTCGGCGCCGACCAGGAACTGGCACACGGCGGCAATCTCGTCGCTGCTGGCCGGGCGGCGCAGCGGCACGTCGGCGGTGACCCGCCGGTAGGCGGCGTCGAGGTCTTCCTGGTAGTGATCCATCAATGGCTGCATCTCCTGATCCGCCATGGGCGTGCGCACCCAGCCTGGGCAGACGCAGTTGACCCGCACGCCGAATGGCCCGTAGTCACGGGCCAGCGAGCGGGTCAGGCCGACCAGGGCATGCTTGGCGGTGGTGTAGCCGCAGACCTCGGGGCCGGCCGCCAGCGAGGCGATGGAGCCCAGCAGCACCAGGCTGCCGCGCCGCTCGCGCAGCAACGGCAGGCAGGCCCGGGCAGTGTGGAAGGCGCTGTCGAGGTTGCCGCGCAGGGCCTCGCGCCAGGCGGCGTCGCTGGTCTGCTCGGCCGGTCCCAGGCCATGGCCGCCGGCGCAGGCGATTACCGCGTCGAGGCCGCCGAAACGGGTGCGCACCTGCTCGATGAAGCCGGCCCAGGCAGCGCTGTCGGCGGCGTCGCCGGCCAGCACCAGGCCATCGCACAGCTGCGCGACGCGCTGCAGCGCTTCGCGGCGGCGGCCCACCAGCGCTACCTGCCAGCCCTGGCCGGCCAGGCGCAGGGCGCAGGCTTCACCGATGCCGCTGCCGGCCCCGGTGATCAGCACGCTGCGGCTCACTGCGCATACTCCGTGCGGTTGAGCACCCGGCAGTGGGACGACACCGGGAAATTGGCCAGCGCATCGAAGCCGCCGCCCTGGTAGCCGAAAATCTTGCCGTCGCTGCGGTGGTGCGCCAGGTCGATCATCACCAGGCCCAGGGTGGGCACGATCTTCTCGCACCAGACGAACAGGTACAGCTGCTCGGCGATCTTGTAGTAGTACGCCCGGTCGGTGTCGCACAGGCCCTGCTCGACGCCCTTGAGGCACTGCCAGCTGTAGTAGTTGGCGTTGAGGTAGATGTGCTCGTACTCCTCGGTGGGGCTGTAGCGGTAGTGGTTGCGCAGGCCGACCAGCTCGGTGGTCGGCGCGTGGGGGCAGGCGCCGGCCTGCCAGGGGCGGTCGAGGCTGCCGTGCAGGAAGCTGGCCTCGACGCCGGTCAGCGCTTCGCCGGCCAGGGCCAGGGCGTACAGGCCGCGCTGGGTGCGGGCCTGGTCGGGCAAGCGGCCGAGCACGGCGGTGAAGGCGTGCTCGAGGGTGTCGAGCACCAGCGACACCGACCAGGCCTGGCCGGCCTCGTGCTTGATGAAGTCGACCAGGTAGATGCCGGGGCGCACCGAGGTGGCCCGGTAGCCGGCGCTGCCGTTGCTGTGGCCGTCCGCCGCGCGCCAGTGCAGGCGCTCGCTGTCGAAGCGGTGTTCGATGACCCAGCCATTGGCGAAGTGCAGGGTGAGCGTGCGCCCGGACAGGTCGGCCAGTTGCGGCAGGATGAAGGCCTCGGGCGCGAAGCCGTCGGCGAGCGCGCCCACGGTGATCCAGTCGGCGGTGTTGGGCATGGCGGTGACTCCTGTGGTTGGGGTGGCCACAGGGTGCAACGGTGTGACGGGCGGCGGTATCAACCGGAAGGTTGAGTCACAGGTAGAGGCTGGTCACCAGCTCGGTGCGGTTGCGCACGCCGAGCTTGCGGAACAGGTTGATCAGGTGGGTCTTCACCGTCGGCAGGCCGACGCCCAGGGCGCGGGCGATCAGTTTGTTGCTGCTGCCCTGGCGCAGCAGCTCGGCGATCTGCCGTTCCCGTGGCGTCAGTTCGACGGGCGCGGGCGCGCTCGCCAGCGGCTGGCTGGTCACGGCGAGTTGCATCAGCCCGTGCAGGGGCAGCAGGCGTTCGAGTTCGTCGCTGCGGAACTCACCGAGGCTGGCACAGCGCAACAGCGAGACGCCGGCCACGGGGCGGCCATCGGCCTGGGCGATGATCTCCACCACGTCCACCACCTGATGCTGCGCGAGGAAACGCCGGTAGGTCTGGCCCTGGGCTTCGGGCAGGCAGGCCAGGCCCTGGCGCAGCGACACCACCGGTTGGCCGATGGCCAGGCAGCGCTCGGGCTGCAGCGGGTCGAAGGCCCGGTAGTGCTCGAGGTAGCGGGCATGCATCGGTGCCTGCAGGTCCTGCAACAGGAAGTCGCAGGCCTGCTGCCCGGCATCGATGCGGTAGAACGCCGCCAGCGAGGCCGGCACCTGCTGGCTGAAGGCCTGCAGGCAGTAGCGGCCCAGGTCGTAGTTGGCGTGGGTCATGGTCAGTAGCGGATCATCACCGACTTCAGCTCGGTGAAGTCGTCGATGAAGGCCGAGCCGAACTCGCGGCCAATACCCGAGGCCTTGATGCCGCCGAACGGCACCGCCGGGTCGAGCAGGGTGTGCATGTTGACCCACAGGGTCCCGGCCTGGATCTCCGGGATCAGGCGCATGGCCTTGCCCAGGTCGTTGGTCCACAGGCTCGCGCTCAGACCGTAGGGCGAGGCGTTCATCAGGTGGATCAGTTCGTCCTCATGGTCGTAGGGCAGGAAGGTCGCCACCGGGCCGAAGGTTTCCTGGTTGAGCAGGGTGTCGCCCGCGTTGTTGGCGAGGATGACCGTGGGTTCGACGAAGCAGCCTGGGCCGTCGCCGAGGCGTCCGCCATGGACGATGCGGTTGCCCTCGGCACGGGCAGTGGCGAACAGCTCGCCGAGCTTCTGCTGGTGCGGTTTGTTGGCCACCGGGCCGAACTGGGTGGCTTCGTCCAGGGGTGAGCCGATCTTCAACTGGCCCAGGCGCTGGGACAGGGCTTCGAGCAGCGGGTCGAGGCGCGAGCGATGGACGTAGAAGCGCTCGCCGGCGGCGCAGATCTGCCCGGAGTGCAGGAAGCCGGCCTCGATGATGCCGTCCACCGCCTTGTCGACGGCGACATCGGGCAGGAACGCCACCGCGTTCTTGCCGCCCAGCTCCAGGGTCGCCCGGGTCAGCTTGGCGCCCATGGCCGCCTGGCCGACGGCGATGCCGGTGGGCACGGAGCCGGTGAACGACACCTTGTCGGTGCCGGGGTGCTCGACCAGCGCCTTGCCCACCAGGCCGCCGCCAGTCAGCACATTGAGCGCGCCCGGCGGCAGGCCGGCCTGGCTGGCCAGCTCGGCGATGCGCAGCAGGGTCAGCGGGGTGAATTCGCTGGGCTTGAGCACGATGCTGCAGCCGGTGGTCAGGGCCGAGGCCAGTTTCCACAGAGCAATCATGGTGGCGAAGTTCCACGGCACGATGCCCACCACCACGCCCACCGGCTCGCGCAGGGTGAAGGCGCTGTAGCGCTCGCCGGCGAAGGAGGGCAGGGATGGGGTGATGGTCTGGCCGGTGATCTTGGTGGCCCAGCCGGCGTAATAGCGCAGGAAGTGCGCGGCCTGCTCCACCTCGAAGGCGCGGGCGATGCCGATCAGCTTGCCCGACTGCAGGGTTTCCAGCTGGGCCAGTTCCTCGCGGTTGGCCTCCAGCAGGTCGGCCAGGCGGAACAACACCGCGGCGCGGGCGGCGGGGCTGGTGCGCGACCAGCTGGCAAAGCCCTGGCGGGACGATTCGACGGCGCGCTCGACATCGGCCAGGTTGGCATCGGCGACCTGGGCGATGGCTTCGCCGTTGGCCGGGTTGTGCACGGTGATGCGGGCGCTGGATTGGCTGGCGACCGATGCGCCATGGATGTACAGACCGTGGTCGCGGGCCAGGAAGGCGCTGACGCTGGGGAGGAGGGGGATATCGCTCATGGCAGGGCTCCGGGTAATGGCGAGATGCGTTGATCCAGGCGCTGCGCTGCTTGGCACCGGCTGTGCCGGTGATCGCGGGGCAAGCCCGCTCCTACAGGGATCTGTGGCGCTGGTTTGTTGCAGGTTACGACGCGCAGCCCTGTGCTTCTTGTCTGCCCGTGCCGCCCCCATGACCCTGCCTGCCAGGCGCCACGAAAAGTGCAATCCGAGGTGCGGAAGTTGCATTTTCCACCTCGCCCACGGCTCCCATACTGACCCGGCATTCATCAGCGAGCGGCCCCTTCCAGGCAGCGTTCGCCAGGGTCCAATAACAATGAGCCAGACCATGAAAAAGCCAAACTCCCTGCTCGAAGACCTCAAGCCCCTGTTGCCGGCCATCGCCGCCCGCGCCGACCAGGCCGAGCGCGAGCGCAGCGTGCCCGCCGAGAACATCGCCGCGCTCAAGGCCATCGGCCTGCACAAGGCCTTCCTGCCCAGGCATTACGGCGGCCTGGAAATCAGCCTGCCGCAGTTCGCCGAGTGCATCGCCGCATTGGCCGGCGCCTGCGCCAGCACCGCTTGGGCGATGAGCCTGCTGTGCACCCACAGCCATCAGCTGGCGATGTTCCCGGCACGCTTGCAGGACGAGATCTGGGGCCGCGACCCGGACGCCACCGCCAGCAGCAGCATCGCGCCGTTCGGCCGTACCGAGGAGGTCGAGGGCGGCGTGCTGTTCAGCGGCGAGATGGGCTGGAGCAGCGGCTGCGACCACGCCGAGTGGGCGATCATGGGCTTTCGCCGGGGCAACCCCGAGGGCGGCCAGGACTACTGCTTCGCCGTGCTGCCGCGCAGCGACTACCAGATCCGCGACGACTGGTTCGCCGCCGGCATGCGCGCCAGTGGCAGCCGCACGCTGATCGTCGAGCGTGCCTTCGTGCCCGAACACCGCATCCAGAAGGCCAGGGACATGATGGAGGGCCAGTCGGCGGGCTTCGGGCTGTACCCGGACAGTGCGATCTACTTCAACCCGTACCGGCCGTACTTCGCCAGCGGGTTCTCCACGGTCAGCCTGGGCATCGCCGAGCGCATGCTCGAGGTCTTCAGGGACAAGACCCGCAACCGCGTGCGCGCCTACACCGGCGCCGCCGTCGGCGCGGCCACCCCGGCGCTGATGCGCCTGGCCGAGTCCACCCACCAGGTCGCCGCGGCGCGGGCGTTGCTGGAAAAGAGCTGGGAGCAGATCGCCGAGTACAGCGCCCGGCACCAATACCCGACCCGCACCGAGCTTACCTACTGGCGCACCAACCAGGGCTACGCGGTCAAGCTGTGCATCCAGGCCGTGGATCGGCTGATGGAGGCGGCCGGCGGCGGCGCCTGGTTCGACGGCAACGAGCTGCAGCGGCTGTTCCGCGATGCGCACATGACCGGCGCGCATGCCTACACCGACTACGACGTCTGCGCGCAGATCCTCGGGCGCGAGCTGATGGGGCTGGAGCCGGACCCGGCGATGACCTGATCTGCAACCGATAAACATGGACGGAACAACGTGGGAGCGGGCTTGCCCCGCGATAGCGCTCGACCAGACAAGCCCGCGCCCGCAAACCGACCCAGCCCGATAACAATGACGGAGCCTTGCATGTCCACTCCCTTCGATAGCCGCGCCTTCCGCCGCGCCCTGGGCAACTTCGCCACCGGCGTCACCGTGATCACCGCCGCCGACGCCTCCGGGCGCAAGGTCGGCGTCACCGCCAACAGCTTCAACTCGGTATCCCTCGATCCGCCGCTGGTGCTCTGGAGCATCGACAAACGCTCAGGCAGCCATGCGGTGTTCGAGGCCGCCGGGCACTTCGCGGTGAACGTGCTGGCCGCCGACCAGATCGACCTGTCCAACACCTTTGCCCGCCCCAGCGAAGACCGCTTCGCCGGAATCGAACACGAGACCGGAGAGGGTGGGGCGCCCTTGCTGCCAGGCTGCGCGGCGCGTTTTCGCTGCGAGAAGTTCCAGCAGATCGATGGCGGCGATCACTGGATCCTCCTCGGCCGGGTGCTGGCCTTCGACGACCTGGGCGGCTCGCCGCTGCTCTATCACCAGGGTGCGTACTCCAGGGTCCTGCCGCACACGCTGATGGAACGTCGTACCGAGAGGTAGCGTATTCAAGGCGTTCGATGCACGCCTTGTAACGCCGGCCAGATCGAGCACCACGCGCACAGCGCTCGATCTGACCGGCGCACAATCCCTTGCGGTGAATACCTCGCCACCCTGGCCCCATTCCCCAATGCTGGGTCCACCCGCCCATCTGCAACACTTCGCCGGATACCGGTCAGGCACGCTGGAACCCTTGATCCAGAGCCATTTCTCAAGGCCATGGGAAACCTGGCACAACAGTTGCCGATGCCTCTGCAGACGCCCCAACCCATGGGCCCGTTTGCAGGAGGAAGCAACTCATGCACCGACCGACTCCCCACCCGCTGGCCGTGGCGATCTTCGCCGGCCTGCTCCAGCTACCGGCCCAGGCTGCGCTGTATGCGGTCGACAGCGGCCCGTATACCCTGCCCACCGGCAAGTTCCCCGCCTGGTACCAGGACAGCCATGGCCGAGTGCTCGACCTGTGCCTGTCCAAGGCGGTGAGCTCACGGGTCGCCGGCGCCCCCGGCGCGCCGTCGTACATGTGCACGCTGCTGCCCACACCCGGCGTGTTCGACGATACCCAACCGATCGTCTTCCCCAGCAACTTCCCCGACGAGGCCTTCTGGTTCACCGCCGACGCCGCCATCGTCGATGCCGCCCGCGGCATCGACCTGAGCTTTGGCTCGGCCATCGAGGCTGCTTTCGCCGCCGAGGAGCCGGTGGATGGCGACCAGGTCAGCTTCGCCCGGGTGCGCATCCGCGTCGATGTGCCGGTGGCCGGCACCTACACCATCACCCATCCCTACGGCGTCGACGTGTTCGACGTGCCGGCGGGCGGGCGCCGGGCGATCAACATGACCCGCGACATCGGCATCGGCTCTCCCGGCGACTACAGCGGCGCGCTCAAAGGCGACGTCGGGCCGTTCCTGCGCAGTGTCAACGGCCCCTACACCGAAACCAACCCGGGCACCGGCGCCAGCGAACGCTACATCGGCGACCCGAACCTGGAAGAGCCGGTCACCGGCAGCCCGTTCAACACCAACTTCGTGCGCATCGAGGGCCCCAACGGCATCGACCTGCGCACCGAGCTGTTCGCCATCTCCGGCAAGCTGTCCACGGTCAACCGCCCGACGCCGTTGATCCCGCAGCGCAGCACCTACTCGCGGCACACCGTCAACGGTGACCTGCGGGCCCAGCAGGATGTATTCGTCATGGCGCCGCCGGCGCCGGCCACGGTCACCCTGACCAGCCAGACGCCGAGCCTGGCTCTGGGCGAGGCCAACGGCACCGGCGCCTGGTACGGCCAGTCGGCGCTCAACCCGACCCTGCCGCTGACCCTGCAGGTGACCGCCGACAACAGCCTGGCCATCGCCACCAGCACGCCGACCAGCGCCGCCATGCCGCTGACCGACCTGGTGACCATCAGCCGCGCCGAATACAGCCTGGCCAGCGGCCAGCTGACCCTGGTCGCCAGCAGCAGCGACGAGACCAGTCCGCCCGCACTCACCGCCCGCACCGGCAACGGTGCGCTGATCGGCAACCTGAGCGGCAACGGCGCGGTCAAGTCCCTGACCACCGGGCTGTCACCCATCCCGCCAGCGCAGGTGCAAGTCACCAGCAGCCACGGCGGCAGCGACAACGAAGACGTGGTGCTGGTGCCATGAACAGACACCGCCTTCAAGGAGGCCGCATGAATACTTGGTCGCGTCGGGCGCTGTGCGCCGCCGGTTTCACCCTTACCGTCAGCAGCGCGGCCTGGGCTGCGCTGAGCGAGGTCGATCCCGGCCCCTACACCTTCGCCACCGGGGGCTACCCGATGTGGTACAAGGACGCCAACAACCTTGCCCTGGAGCTGTGCCAGTCACGCGCCACCAGCTCGCGGGCACCGGGTGCGCCGGGCGCCCCGGCCTACATGTGCACGCTGCTGCCCGAGCCCGGGGTCTACGACGACGCCCTGCCGCTGGTGTTCCCGGACAACTGGCCGCCGGAGATGTTCTGGTTCCTGGCCGAGACCGAGATCCCGCAGGTGGGCAACAGCGGCTACGAGCTGGAAGTCTATGTCGCCGGCCTCGAGGCGGCCTTCGCCGCCGAGAACCCGGTCAACGGCGACCAGCAGAGCTTTGCCCGCATTCGCATCCGCGCCTCGGTGCCGCGCACCGGCACCTACACCATCACCCACCCGTTCGGGGTCGAGACAGTCAACGTGACCACCGCCGGCCGACGGGCGATCAACATCACCCGCGACATCGGCATCGGCGCGCCGGGCAACTTCAGCGGCGCCCTGAACGGTAACCTCGGCCCGTTCCTGCGCGGCGTCGGCGGCCCGTACACCGAGGTCAACCCGGACACCGGTGCCACCGAGACTTTCGTCGGCGACCCGAACATCACCGAGGCGGTGACCGGCAGCCCGAACAACACCAACTTCGTGCGCATCCAGGGTCCGGCGGGCACCATCCAGACCAACGTCTTCACCGTCTCCGGCAAGGTCCTCGACCAGCGCCAGCAGACCCCGGTGACGCTGCAGCGCGCCACCTACCAGCGCAACGCCGCCGGCACCCGCGTCGAGGTCTTCGCCAAGGCGCCGAACAGCGCCAGCCTGTGCCTGCGCAACGGCCTGGCGCTGATCGGCTCGCCGCCCTCGCCGTGCCAGTTCAGCATGCTCGCCGACAACAACGGGCTGTTCTTCAGCCAGCAACTGAGCCAGGCCGTGCCACCGTCGGTGGTGGTGGTCACCGCCAGCAGCCCGGCCGGCACCACGCGGCCGACGGCGCTTTCGAGCAAGCTCAGCGATGTGGTCAAGGTCGCCACCGCACGCTACGACTGGAGCGCCAAGCGCCTGCTGGTCGAGGCTCGCTCCAGCGATGAAGTGGTGGTGCCCGACCTGCTGGTTCAGGGCTTCGGGCGCATGTCCAAGTCCGGCGTGCAGCAGAGCCTGACGGTCAACGACCTGGCCCAGCCACCCGCCAGCATCACCGTCAAGTCGGCCCACGGCGGTATCGACGTGGAGCCGGTGGTGGTGGTCGGCAATGCCCCGGTGCCCACCGAGAACCAGGCCCCCGTGGCCCAGGCCGACAGCGCCAGCACTAGTGTCGGGGTGCCGATCACCCTCAACCTGCTGGCCAACGACAGCGACCCGGACGGCAACGTGCCACTGAGCATCACCGACCTCACCCAGCCGGGCACCGGCCTGGGCGGCGTGGTACTCAACGGCACCACCGCGGTGACCTACACCCCGCCGGCCGGCGCCACCGCGCCAGTGGTGGCGACCTTCAGCTACCGCGCCCAGGACGCCAAGGGCCTGAAGTCGACCCCGGCCACGGTGACCGTCAACGTCGCGCCGAACCGTCCACCGAGCGCGGTGGCCGACAGCGTCGCCACCCTCGGCGTGCCGCTGACCATCAACGCCCTGGCCAACGACACCGACCCGGAAGGCAACCTGCCTCTGACCATCGCCAGCGTTACCCAGCCGACCCCGGCCGGGCGCGGCACGGTCAGCACCGACGGCAACGTGATCACCTACACGCCGCCGGCCACGGTGAGCGCGGCCTTCAGCACCAGCTTCAGCTACATCGCCCGTGACTCGATCGGCGCCACCTCGACGCCCGGCACGGTCACCGTGCAGGTGTCGCCACGGCCGGCCCAGGAAACCTTCGCGGTCACCGCGGCGACGGTCACGGCGCGCTCGAACAACCGCTTCAACTGGGATATCAGCGGCACATCCTCGGTGACCACCGGCAACACCATCACCGTGCGCGTGACCACCACCACCGGCGTGCAGACCCTCGGTACCACCACCGTGCCGGTCACCGGCCGCTGGCGCCTGACGGTGAGCAACAGCACGACCTTGGTGCCCACCGCCGCGCCGACCGCCACGGTGACCAGCAGCCAGGGCACCACGCGCACGGTCAACGTGGTGGTGCAGTAAACGGAGGGATGCCATGAACGCCCTGTACCCACTGCTGCTGAGCCTGGCCCTGACCGGCCAGGCCCTGGCCGACGACCTGATGGACAACGCCGACCTCGACGTCGGCAGCGACCTCGGCGAGCCGCTGGTGCTGCGCCTGCTGCCGACCGCTGCCGGCCAGGTTGCGGTGATCGAGCAGCTGGGCACGGGCAACCGCGCCGCCCTCGACCAGAACGGCCAGGCCCTGCTGGGCCGGATCGTCCAGGCCGGGAGCGCGCAGGAGGCGTACATCCTGCAGGAAGGCAGCGACCTGACGGCCGCGATCAGCCAGCAGGGCCAGGGCAACAACGCCACGATCCGCCAGAACGGCAGCGACAACAGCGCCGCCATCGAGCAGATCGGCAACCACAACAGCGCCACCATCGACCAGCGCGGCACGGGGCTGAACAGCACCGTGACCCAGGCCGGCAACGGCCAGCAGGTCCATGTCAGCCAATACCGCTAGGCCCAACACGACAGATCTGGAGGCAACACCATGCACAAGCTCGCCCCCCTGAGCGCTGCCATCGTCCTGGCCCTTGCCGGCCAGGCCATGGCCGACGACAGCATCTCGACCCAGTCCCAGCAGGGCAACCAGAACATCGCCGAGGTCAAGCAGAGCCAGGCGCCGTTCGCCTCGGCCACGCAGAACCAGACCGGCCACGACCATAACCACATGGCGCTGCAGGACAACAGCACCAGCCATATCCAGCAGAGCGCCACCGGCTCGTTCAACGCCGGTTACGCCGAGCAGTTGTACGAGAACGGCAGCCAGATCACCCAGCAGTCCGGCGGCAGCCTCAACGACGCCTTCGCCAGCCAGTCGGTGGGCGAGAACAACGAGTCCCTGCAGATCCAGCTGGGCAGCGGCAACCGCTCGGTCATCTGGCAGGACACCCAACTGGGCAGCCAGGCCACCACCTTGCAGTCAGGCCATGGCAACGACGCCACGGTCGAGCAGCTGTTCGGCGGCAGCAACAACAAGAGCGTGATCATGCAGGGCGGCACCGGCAACCAGGCGGCCGCCGAGCACATGACTCACCAGGACGGCGATATCGCGATCTACCAGGAGGGCAGGCAGAACTGGGCCTATGGCGACCAGCGCGACGGCCTGGGCGGCACCATCGGCATCGACCAGTACGGCACCGGCAACTCGGTGGAGGTGTGGCAGGACAACCAGGCCGCCAGCCAGGCCAGCGTGTACCAGAATGGTCAGGCCAACGAAGGCTACATCGACCAGAGCTTCGGCCAGGGCAACAGCGCAGGCCTCAGCCAGACCGGTCGCGGCAATGCCAGCTGGTCGGACCAGTACGAGACCAGCCAGGCGGTGACCAGTATTTCCCAAGTAGGCAACAACAACCTGCATTTCACCTACCAGACCGGCGACAACCACAGCCTGACCATCAGCACGGCGGGCAATGCCAACAAGATCATGGCCAGCAACTGGAAGGGCGAAAAATCCGGTGGGCAGTTCGGCGTCGGCCAACAGGCGCAGATCAACCAGACCGGGAATGGCAACGGCGTCAACATCACCCAGGAAGGCAACGCCCAGGTCGCGCGGCTGGACCAGAACGGCAACCGCAACCAGATGGAAACCCGCCAGGCCGACAGCAACAACGAGCTGTACTTCGAGCAGAACGGCAGCGACAACCTGCTCATCGCCGACCAGCGCGGCACCGCCAACTACGCCGAAGGCCTGGCCGCCGGCAATGGCGGCAGCATCACCCTCGACCAGTCGGGCAGTGGCAACCAGAGCTACACCTACCAGCTGTACGGCAATGGCAACGAGGCCACCATCAAGCAGACCGACGTGGCCAACCTTGCCTACGTGACCCAGGGTGGCAACGGCAACCAGGCGTTCGTCGACCAGAGTGGCGCAAGCCAGACCGCCACCATCACCCAGTATGGCAATGCCAACTCGGCGACTGTAACCCAGCAGTGACAGGCTCCCCCCTTGAACCGCGGTGTTTGCTCTCCCTGGCGCCGCGGTTCCTTTTTCCCGCTTTGCGTGACCATCCGTCGGTAACGGCACAAGGCCTGTCGAAACATTCGCTACCTGTTCGACCACCTGGTGAACCCCCAGCGTGGAGTCACGCCCATGAGCCATCCCATCCCCAAGCATGCCGTGGTCACGCGCAGCCAGTGGCTTGCCGCCCGCCAGCAGCTCTGGCTGCACGAGAAAGCCTTCACCCATCAACGCGATGAACTCGCCGCCGCCCGCCGCGCCCTGCCCTGGGTGCGGGTGGAACAGGACTATCGATTCCACGGCCCGCACGGCGAGCTGGGCCTGACCGAGCTGTTCGCCGGTCGCAGCCAGTTGCTGGTCTATCACTTCATGTTCGCCGAAGGCTGGAACGAAGGCTGTCCGGGCTGTTCGTTCCTTGCCGACCACTTCGACGGTGCCAACCTGCACCTGGCCCACCATGACGTGTCCCTGGTGGCGGTGTCGCGGGCACCCTATGCCGAGTTCCAGGCGTTCCGCCAGCGCATGGGCTGGCGCTTCCCGTGGTACTCCTCGCATGGCAGCCCCTTCAACCAGGACTTCGGGGTCAGTGTCGCCACCGACGGCAGCGCCCAGTACAACTACGAACCCTATACCGGCAACGAGGCGGAGCTGCCCGGGCTGAGCGCGTTCTACCGGGAGGCCGACGGCAACCTGTACCACACCTATTCCACCTATGCCCGGGGGCTGGACATCCTGGTCAACGCCTACAACTTCCTCGACCTGGCGCCCCTGGGGCGCAACGAGGAAGGGACGATGGACTGGGTGCGGCATCATGATCGCTATGAGGACGCCCAGGACAAACCCCACTGTTGTGGGGACTGAGAGAGTGCCATCGCGGGGCAAGTCGCGATGGCCGTATCAGATCGCCCGCAGCGCCAGCAACTCCGTCAGCACCTCGGCCAGCGCCTTGACCATCACGTCCGCCGTCGGCCGATGCACGATCACGATCTCGTAGCTGTCCACTTCAGGCAGCCCTTGCTCGGCACCCAATACCCGGTGCTCGGCCAGCGCCGCGCGTGGAGGAAGCAGGCTGATGCCCATGCCGTCGGCCACCGCTGCCTGGATCCCGCTGAGGCTGGAGCTGGTGAAGCTGATGCGCCAGCGCCGGCCCATGCCTTCGATCGCATTGATCATGTCGTCGCGGTACAGCCCGCGTGGCGGGAAGGTCACCAGCGGAATCGGATCGAGTTCGAAGGACGGTGTGCGTACGCTGTCGATCCACTGCAACCGCTCCGGCCAGCAGGCCACGCCCTCGCGACTGTTGCGCCGCTGCTTGAGCAGCACCAGGTCGAGCTCGCCGTTGTCGTAGGCCTGGCTGAGGTCGCGGCACAGGCCGCTGGTAACCTCCAGCTTGACCTGCGGATGGCGCCGGCTGAACGCGGACAGCGCGTTGGTGGTGCGTCCGCCGACGAAATCCTCCGGCACCCCCAGGCGCACGGTGACGCCGACCATGGCCCCGGCCAGGGCTTCGAGCATCTGGTCGTTCAAGGCCAGCATGTGCCGGGCATAGCCGAGCAAGGTCTGCCCGGCATCGGTGGGCAGCACGTCGCGGTTGCCGCGCACCAGCAGGCGATGACCGACCATGTCTTCGAGGCGGCGAACCTTCTGGCTGATGGTCGACTGGGTGGAGTGCAGCCGTGCGGCGGCGGTGGTGAAACTGCCGCAGTCGGCCACCACGACGATGGCGCGCAGCAGGTCGAGGTCGAACAGGGCCCTATTCGGCTTTACGCTGGAAGACATCTTGGTATTCAGCTTCTGAATGACAAGCCTGACTTCTACCATGGGAACCGCTACCCGGCAACATGCGCAAATACACTGGGTTGCATCCAGATAATTCACTTCTGCTACAACGATCAGGGCCCTACATTGGAGCTTCGTCGCACAAGGAACCGATGCCCATGCGCCTGCCGTTCGCCGCCTTGCTGTTGAGCCTGAGCCTTGCCACCCATGCCGAGACCACGACCATGAACACCGCCTTGCTCGATGCCGCCCAACGGGGTGATGCGCCAGTCGTGCGCCAGTTGCTGGAGCAGGGCGCACCGCCGGACACCCGCGACGAGCAGGGCCAGACCGCGCTCTTGGTGGCGACCCACGCCAACCAGGTGGATGTGGCCAAGGTGCTGATCGAGGCCGGGGCCGACGTCAACGCCAAGGACAATATCAACGACAGCCCCTACCTGTATGCCGGCGCCCGCGGGCTGAACGACATCCTGCGCCTGACCCTGGCCCATGGCGCCGACCTGAGGAGTACCAACCGCTACGGCGGCACCGCGCTGATCCCGGCGGCCGAGCGCGGCCATGTCGAGACCGTGCAGCTGCTGATCGATGCCGGCGTCGACGTGAACCATCTCAACCGCCTGCACTGGACCGCGCTGCTCGAGGCGGTGATCCTCGGCGATGGCGGCCCGCGGCATGTGGAGATCGTGCGCCGGCTGCTGGCGGCCGGGGCGGATCCACGGATCGCCGACAAGGATGGCGTGACCGCGCTGGAGCATGCCCGCCAGCGCGGATACCAGGAGATGGTGGCCCTGCTGCAAAGGTAGGGTCCGTTCAGGCAAGCGACCTGTTTGCGGGTTGCTGATGACCCGCAATCAACTGATGAAAATGATCTTCGACACCAACTCCGCGCTGTTCTTCGCCTGCAATTTTTTCATCAGCCGTGCCCGATGCACTTCCACTGTCCGATGCGAGATCCCCAACCGCCGCGCCACCTCCTTGCAGGTCAGCCCATTGACGATATGCAACGAAATCTCCCGCTCGCGTGGCGTCAGTTGCACCGTCGGCGCCGGCTGCCGGTCGAGCCGTTCGAAATGCCAGATCATCAGCTTGAACGGATCCTCCACCGTCAGCGTGAAGCCCTGGGCCCGGGCCCAGAACACCTCGCCATTGCGGTGCTGCATGAAGCGTTCGTCGGAGTAGAAGGCGCCCAGCCCGTTGCGCAGCCAGTGCTCGCTGCGCTCGCCGATGCTCTGGTAATCAGCGTGGGAAGGGTAGAGCAGCAAGGTCAGATGCCCGCGCAGTTCTTCACGGGTATAGCCGAACAGCCGGGAGAAGGCCTCGTTGCAGTCAAGCATGCGCCGGTGGCCGGTGATCAGTTGCGGCGCCGGTGAAACCTGGAACGCCAGGCGTTCGAGGTCCGGGGAGGCGTGGGTGGGTACGGTCATCAGGCTTCCTGCCTTGGTGCTTGTGGTGGTGTCCCGTACGGCTCACTACTTACTCGCGTACGTAGTTGCCCCAACTAGCGTGGGATTCGGGTACTGCCACATTGTATGCAATACCCGCTTCAAGGACAGAAGAAAACCACCATGCTCCACGATTCCATCTCCATCGTCGCCGCCGCGCACAGTCCCTTCGGCCGCCTGGATGGCCTGAACCTCGAGGACCTGATCGTCCAGGTCACCCGCGATGCCCTGCAGGACGCGGCCATCGACGCCGCCGAGATCGACGCGCTGTTCCTCGGCCACTTCAACTCGGGCCTGGTGGCCGACGGCTTCCCGGCCTCGCTGATGCTGCAGGCCGACCCGCAACTGCGCTTCAAGCCCGCCACCCGCTGCGAAAACGCCTGCGCCTCGGGCTCGGCGGCGATCCAGGCCGGGATCAACGCGATCCGCAGCGGCGCCGCCGAGCTGGTGCTGGTGGTCGGCGCGGAGAAAATGACCGGCAACAGCACGGTCGAGGTCACCCGGGCGCTGGCCGGCGCTGGCTACCAGAACGACCTGGCGGAAGCCGGGCTTAGCTTCGCCCAGCTGTTCGGCCAGGTAGCGCAGCAGTACACCGAGCGCTACCACAGCCCGTTGGCGTCGATGGCGGCCATCGCCGTGAAGAACCACGCCAACGCCATGGCCAACCCGCTGGCGCAGATGCACCGGGTGATGGACTTCGAGCACTGCAACCAGGTGTCGCCAAGCAACCCGCTGATCGCCGCGCCCCTGCGCCTGACCGACTGCTCGCTGATCAGCGACGGCGCGGCGGCGATCGTCCTGGCCTCGCCCGAGCGCGCCCGCTCGATGCGCCGCCAGGTGGCGATCCGCTCGATGGTCCAGGTCAACGACTTCCTGCCGCTGTCGCGTCGCGACATGCTGGCCTTCGAGGGGCCGCAACGGGCGATCCACGGGGCGTTGCGCGAGGCGGGGGTGACCCTGAACGACCTGAGCTTCGCCGAGGTGCACGACTGCTTTACCATCGCCGAACTGCTGATCTACGAGGCCATGGGCCTGGCGCCAAGGGGCGAGGGGCACCGGGCGCTGGACGATGGCATCGTGCGCCAGGGCGGACGGCTGCCGGTGAACCTGTCCGGCGGGCTCAAGGCCAAGGGCCATCCGGTGGGCGCCACCGGGGTGTCGATGCATGCCCTGGGCTTCGCCCAGTTGACCGGCAAGCCCATCGGCCTGGGCGTGCCCAACGCCGAGTTCGGCCTGCTGTTCAACATGGGCGGCATGGCGGTGGCCAACTATGCCAGCGTGTTGCAAGCGGTCAGGGTCTGAGGATGAACATCGCCCATTGGCTGCAGGATGCAGCCCAGCGCTGGCCCGAGCGTCCGGCGCTGTTCGACGGGGAGCGTCAGGTGGCCGATTACCGGATGTTCGCCGCCCAGGTGCGGGCACGGGCACTGGAACTGCGTGACGTGCATGGCATCGAACCGGGCGACCGGGTGGCGCTGCTGATGAAGAACAGCTGCGTCTACCTGGAACTGCTCTACGCCATCTGGTGGAGCGGGGCGGTGGCGGTGCCGATCAACAGCAAGCTGCACGCCCTGGAAGCGGCCTGGATTGCCGGCAATGCCGGGGCGCGCCTGATCTATACCGACGAGGGCGAGCTCTTCGACAGCGCGACCCTGCCAGTCGGCTGCCGTGAGCTGGCTGCGCCTGTCCTGGCCGCGCCCGGCGCGCTCGACAGCGATCAACTGGCGCAGCCGCACCCGCGTCAGGACAGCGACCTGGCCTGGCTGTTCTACACCTCCGGCACCACGGGGCGTTCCAAGGGCGTGATGCTGTCCCATGGCAACCTGGTCGCCATGTCGCTGTGCTACCCGCTGGACGTCGACCCGGTAACCGCCGTCGATGCCGTGGTCTACGCCGCGCCGATGTCCCATGGCGCCGGGCTGTACAACTTCGTCCACGTGCGCTGCGGCGCCCGGCACGTGGTGCCGCTGTCCCGGGGCTTCCAGGCCGTCGAGCTGTTCGGCCTAGCGCAGACCCTGGGACAGGTCAGCCTGTTCGCCGCGCCGACCATGGTCAAGCGCATGGTCGAGCAGGCCCGCCAACAGGGTTATGACGGCGCGGGCATCAAGACCATCGTCTACGGCGGTGGCCCGATGTACCTGGCGGACCTCAGCGAGGCCCTGGACACCTTCGGCCCGCGCCTGGTGCAGATCTACGGCCAGGGCGAATGCCCGATGACCATCAGCGCGCTGTCGCGTGAGGTCATCGCCGACCGTGAGCACCCCGACTGGCCCGCCATCGCCGCCTCGGTGGGGCGGGCCCAGGCCTGTGTCGAGGTGCGTGTGGTGGACGGCGCGGGCCAGCCGCTGGCGGCCGGCGAACCCGGCGAGATCAGCGTGCGCGGGCCGGTGGTGATGCAGGGTTACTGGAATGATCCGCAGGCCACCCGGGAGGCCCTGGTGGACGGCTGGCTGCGCACCGGCGACATCGGCTACCTCGACGAGCGCGGCTACCTGAGCCTGACCGACCGCAGCAAGGATGTAATCATCTCCGGCGGCAGCAACATCTACCCGCGCGAAGTCGAGGAAGTGCTGATCCAGCATCCCGAGGTGTTCGAGGCCTGCGTGGTGGGGGAGGCCGACGCCGAGTGGGGCGAGTCGGTGGTGGCCTTCGTCGTGCCGCGCACACCGGGCAGCCTCGATGCCCAGGTGCTCAACCAATGGTTCCTGGCGCGCATGGCCTCGTTCAAGAAACCGAAGAAGTACCTGTTCTGCGCCGAGCTGCCGAAGAACAGCTACGGCAAGATTCTCAAGACCCAGCTGCGCCAGTGGCTGCAGAACCCCGACGGGGCGTTCGCCAGCCACTGACCCGCATCTTTCATGGAAAGCACCACGACAGGAGTTCCCGACATGGGCATGTCACCCGGCAACACCCAGCGCCAGCGGCGCCGGGCCTTTATCGGCGCCACCACCGGCCACTTGATCGAGTGGTACGACTACGGCGTCTACGGCTTCCTGGCCTTGTACATCGGCAAGGCCTTCTTCGTTTCCGACGACCCCACCAGCAGCCTGCTGGCGAGCTTCGCGGCCTTTGCCCTGAGCTTCTTCATCCGCCCGCTGGGCGGCTTGTTCTTCGGCCCGCTGGCGGACAAGATCGGCCGTCGCCGCACGCTGATCACGGTGCTGGTGATGATGGCCGGCTCCACCTTCCTGCTCGGTCTGCTGCCGACCTACGCCAGCATCGGCATCGCCGCGCCGGTGATCCTGGTACTGATCCGCTGCGTGCAGGGCTTCTCTGCCGGCGGTGAGATCGGCACCATCACCAGCTTCATTTCCGAATACGCCGGCCCCGGTCGACGCGGCTTCGCCACCTGCTGGCTGATGGTCACCGCAGTGCTCGGCCTGCTGCTGGGCGGCGCCGTGGCCAATGGCATGACCTGGGCGCTGGGCGCCGAACTGATGCAGGACTGGGGCTGGCGCATCCCGTTCCTGATCGCAGGTCCCCTGGGCTTCATCTCACTGTACATTCGCCTCAAGCTCGAGGACAGTCCCGAGTTCCTCGCCCTGGTGGAAGCCGGGCAGACCTCCAAGGCGCCGCTGCGCGAGGTATGGCAGTGGAAGCGCTCGATCGCCCTGGTGTTCTTCATCATCACCCTGCACAGCTCGATCTTCTACCTGGTGCTGACTTTCGCCTCGACCTACATGTCCAACACGCTGAAGTTCGACAGCGGCACCACCTTGCTCTACGTGTTCGTCGCCAGCCTGTCGGCGGCGCTGGTGATGCCATTGGGCGGCGCCTTCACCGACCGCTATGGGCGCAAGCCGTTCCTGATGGTGATCGGCACCCTGGCGACCCTGGCCATGTACTGGTTCTTCAAGACCGCGCCCGGCGCCACCCCGGCCACCCTGTTCTGGCCGCTGATGGCGGTGGCGATCCTGTTCGGGCTGTACGCTTCGTCGACCTACGCGTTGATGAGCGAACTGCTGCCGACGCGGATCCGCTCCACCGGCATCGCCATGGCCTACAACATCCCGGTGGCGGTGTTCGGCGGCAGCGCGCCGTTGATCTCTACCTGGCTGATCAAGGTGACCGGGGATATCACCGCGCCGTGGTACTTCTACGTGGGCACCGGTGTGGCGTCGCTGGTGGCGCTGGTGGTGCTGCGCAAGGAGGATTTCGTCGCCTGTGGCCACGATGCGCGGCAGTCTGTTGATCCGAGCCCTTTGAACCTGCGCTCGGTTTAAGGCGAATGGACCTCTGTGGGAGCGGGTTCACCCGCGAAGCAGGCGGCGCGGTGGATGGCACCGGCTCTGCCGGTGATCGCGGCGGTGCGGCGGTCCGATAAACCCGCTCCCACAGGCAGGGATTTCGAGCCTTGTATCCGGGGCAGGACAGCATTCTGTTACAGTCGCCGCCTCAATCTATCGGTCTGGGGATGCAGGCCGCACCCAACTGTGCGCGCCTGATGAGCCGGCTGTTCACTGTTCAGGCCAAGACGGCCTGAGACAAACATCTCCAATAGGTATACCGCCATGGCACAAGCCACCGACCAGGCCTTCTACGACCGCGCTGATGCGCATATCGAGCTGGCCAACCAGCAGATCGAGAAGCTCGAAGACCTCGGCAAGGTCAGCGCTTCGATGACCTTCGCCGCCAGTCGCTTCAACGCCTGGATGACGGCGCGCAGCTTCAAGTCAGCGCAGGAGATGGCCGCGGCGCGGGAGGAGTTGTTGAAGTACTTCTGCGAGCAGTACCGGATGATGCTCGAGGACAACCTCGACGAGCATATCCAGCACTTCGACCGCTATGTGCTGGGCCAGGACAGCTGAGGCCTACCCGGAAAATTCAGCCATCTTCACACGACCTTGACAATCGCTGGAAGGAACATTGACAGACCCTCGCTAGAGTGCGCGCCAGTTGAAATGCGCCGGGCAATCCCGGTGCGTTTCCCGCAGTGTCGAAAACCTTATCCAGCGAGTCATGATCATGTTCGAATCAACGTCCATCAGGAAGATACTGGGCACTTCGCTTGCCCTCAACGCGGCGCTTGCCTGCAGCCAGGCCAGTGCCCAGGAAAAGACTGCGCCGGACATCATCTGGGGCGACGAGACCCAGGTCACCGCAGGCTTCGCCCTGCATGCCGCGCCGCGCTACATGGGCGCGAAGGGCAGCCAGGGCCACCTGTTGCCATCGGTGACCCTCCAGCGCGGCATCTTCTTCGCCGACAGCCTCAAGGGCGTGGGCGTCCAGCACCAGTTCGACAGCGGCTTCAGCGCCAGTCTCTCGCTCGGCTACGACTTCGGCCGTGCCGACGGTGACAGCAAGTACCGCGCTGGCTCGGACGATTTGAAAGGCATGGGGGCGGTAGGGGGAGCGACGGTGGTCAACATCGACCTGGCCCAGCAGGTCCTGCCCTGGCTGGCGGTCACCGCCGGCGCCGAGTTGCGCACCGGTGGCTACAAGCGCGGCAACAGCTACCAGTTCGGCCTGCTGAACACGCTGCACCAGAGCGACGCCGACACGGTGACCCTGGGCCTCAATGCGCATGCGGGGCAGGCCAAGTACAACCAGACCTACTTCGGCGTCACTGCCCAGCAAAGCGACAACACCGATTTCGACCGATTCAAGGCGGACAAGGGCATCCATGCCTACTCGGGCGAGCTGTCGTGGATGCACCGGTTCGACCCGCACTGGTCGACCATCGCCAGCGTGAATGTGATGCACTACACCGACCAGGTCCGCCACAGCCCGATCATTCGCCAGGACACGCCGGTCACCTCGACCGTCGGGGTGCAGTACGCATTCTGATTCAGGCTTGCGGGAGGAAGGCATCCTCGATGAAGGTTTCGAGCGCCTGTGCCTCGATGATCTCGATCGAGAAATGCCCGAAACGCTTCGGCAGCCAGATGATGCGGGCACCGGCAGGCGACTGCAGGTGCTCGCGCGCCAGCGGCTTGCCGTTCTCGTCCTCGGGCTGGATGCCGTTGGCCGTCAATTGGTCATAGGCCTGTTCGATGTCCGGCGTGGAGTAGCAATGGCGGTAGATCATCCCTTCGCCATGGCTGTCGAGCAGGTCCTTGAGGTTGCCCGCCAGCGGCTGCACCAGCATGAAACGCTCCTGGCCGATCCGGGCGATGGCGTAGTGCACATGCAGGCCGCCGCGCTCCCAGACGAGCGTGCGCGAGATCTCGGCGCCCAGCACCTGGGCGTAGTAGGTACAAGCGGCCTGCAGATCGGCGACCAGCACATCCACGTGGCTGAATTTCAGGTCCATCGCATCGCTCGCTCTATCGGCAGGTGTTGTCATTATCAGGCTCAGGGCTGTGCGGGGGAGGTGCTGTCTGCCGTGGCCTGCTCGGCGCCCAGGCTGGCTTCGGCCGCCAGTATCAGCCGGTCGGCCTTGGAGATGTAGGTGTTGCGGTTTTTCGGCGCCAGTTTGGCGCTGGCCTTCTTGGCGTGGGCTTTCAACAGCTGGTTGATCTTTTTACGACGGTTCATGTTTTTTCGCTTCATTGGCGCCTGGTGGTACGGCAGGGACGAACGATACAACAAAGCGCCACTGACGAATCGTCATATTCGCGCTACACCATCACCTGACGGGTTTGTACGAGCGACAGGCACGGAGCCTGTCGAACCCGACAAGGAGGTCATCATGCAAGGATCACCACGGCATTGCGCTTGGGTCAGAACGCTGCTCTGGGGCTGGCTGGCCGCCGCCTCACCGATCTTCGCCGAGGAAATCTGCGCGTTGCCCGACGCCGTCGAGCCCGCGCCGGTGCGCCCGGTGGACTACGTCAACAAGGACCTGCCCACCGACTACCTGGCGCTGGTGCTGTCCTGGTCGCCGGAACACTGCGAGAGCCAGCGCAACAAGCCCAAGGCGCAACGGGACAAGCATGCCTTCCAGTGCTTCTCGGGCAATCGTTTCGAATGGGTGGTGCATGGCCTGTGGCCGCAGAACCGTTATGCCAAGTCCAATCAGGACCATCCTCGCAACTGCCAGAGCGTCGGCTCGCTGCCGGCGCCACTGGTCAGGCAGCACCTGTGCATGATGCCGGGGCCGGACCTGATGCAGAACGAATGGCAGGCCCACGGCACCTGTGGCTGGTCGTCCGCCAACCGCTACTTCGCCGATATCCAGCGGGTGTACGACACGCTGCGCCGTCCCGACACGCAAGCCATGCTCGGCAGCAACCCTGGCCCCAATCAACTGGTTAACGCCAAGGTCAGCGACATCAAGCAGGCCTTCCTGGCCCGCAACCCTGCATTGCCGGCACAGAGCCTGCGGGTCTCGGTGGGTTCGGGCAACCGTCTGAAGGAGCTTTGGGTGTGCCTGGACAAGCAGCTCGCTGCGATCCCGTGCCCGAGCGGCGGGACCCCCGACAATCAGCAGATCAAGGTCAGGACGCCGTTCCAGTAACCGGCCTGCAAGGAGTGCACCCATGCGAGCATCCGCCACTGGCGACTATCTGCGGGTACGGGCCATCGCCGGCACCCATGTCGTGTTCCTGGCCTGGGACTTCGTCACGCCGCCGAGCCTCGAGACCCTGGTCGGCGAGCAGAACCTGCTGGGCTTTGCCGTACACCGTCGGTACTTCGACGCGGCCGGCAAGCTGCGGACCCAATACTATCTGCGCGGCCTCAAGCGCTTCGCCGACAAGGACAAGGGGCTGCCACCGGGCACGCTGGTACCGACCAGCGAGCATCCGATCCAGAGTTTCCTGTGGGCCGACTACACCGTCGCGCCCGAAGGGGAGTACGCCTACACGGTGCAGCCGGTATTCGGCGAACCCAGGAACCTGCGCATCGACGACGCCCGGGGCGTCGCGGTGCGCGTGCGCTGTGAGCCCACGCTTGCGCCGGGCGGCGAGGGCCTGAGGCACGATATCCATTTCAACCGCGGCGTGATCGGCTCCCAGGCTTATGCCAGGGAATTCGATAACGTCGCTCCCGATCCCGATGCGCCGGCCTTCAAGCCGATGAAATGGCTTTCGCGGGGCCTGTACGAGGCCCTGCTCGACTTCATCGGGCGCGGCGGCGCGAAAGGCATGGGCCTGCGCGCGGCATTCTACGAGTTCCAGTACCTGCCGGTCGCCCAGGCCCTGCGCGAGGCCGCCCGTGAAGGCGACGTGCAGGTCGTCTTCGATGCCCAGAGCAAGTACAAGGCGAACAACCTGGCCACCATCGAGCAGGCCGGCCTGCAGGCCTGGGTGCATCCGCGCACGGTCAGCGAAGGCATCCGCCACAACAAGTTCATCGTGCTGCTCAAGGATGGCCAGCCGGTCAGCGTCTGGACCGGCTCGACCAATATCTCGGCTGGCGGGATCTTCGGCCACTCCAATGTCGGCCATGTTGTCCACGACCCCATCATCGCCCGGCAATACCTGGACTACTGGACGCGGCTGCAACAGAACATGACCCCAGCCAGGCTGCGTGCGCCCAATACCCAGGCTACCCCGCTGCCCGCCTTGCCGTTGCAGCCGGGCACCTACCCGCTGTTCAGTCCCCGCGAGCGCAAGGAAACGCCCCAGGCGCAGAAGACCTTGCAGTGGTACGCGGACCTGGCCGGCGCAGCCCGTCAGCTGGTGTGTTTTACCGCCGCGTTCGAGATCGCTCGGGAGTTCCAGGAGGTGCTCCAGGCGCAGAACGACGTGCTGCGCTACGTGATCAAGGACGACCCGCTCAGGAAGACCGAGAACATCGGCACCGACGGTGACGTGATCTTTGCCGCCGGCAGCTTCCTGGGCGAGGACAACCCGCTGACCAACGCGCTCAAGGAGCGTGACAACCCGCTGAACAGCAACGACTACGTGCATACCAAGTACCTGCTGGTCGACCCCCTGGGCGAGCAGCCCACGGTGGTGACCGGGTCGGCGAACTTCAGCGCCGCCTCCCAGGAGAAGAACGACGAGAACATGCTGGTGATCCACGGCGATACCCGGGTGGCGGACATCTACTTCGGCGAGTTCATGCGCCTGTTCGATCACCACTATGCGCGCTACCTGGCGGCGAAGTACCAGGCCCGGCCCGGGAGCACCGGCAACTACCTCAAGCCGCAGGCCGGGCAATGGCTGCCCGCGCACCTGGATCCGGCGAACTACCGGTCGAAGCGGCGGCGCTATCTGGTCGGCTGACAGCCCCACAGGCCATGCGCAATCCCTTGTAGGAGCGGCCTTGTGCCGCGAAAGGGCTGCGAAGCAGCCCCAGGATCTCAGTGTTGATGCAAAGATCGCTGGGGCCGCTGCGCGCCCCTTTCGCGGCACAAGGCCGCTCCTACAGGGCCATGTGCCGCTTGGGTACGTAGGTGATTTACTCCAGGGAAGGTAGGATAACTATAGTGGTACTGTATGAATATCCAGTATTCATTGGGGTTTCTTCCAGCGCCCGGCTTCGGTGCGCAAAATCGCCCCGTGGACATTAAATCCAGCTCCGTTAGTTTGAAGGCCTCTCCTTCGGAAAGGGAGAGTTCTCAAATCAAATGGAGCTATGAACATGAACCAACCACAAACCCAGAACCCACTTCGCCACGGCCGCGTCACTTCCCCGGCCTCCCGCGGCGCCGTCGCCATCGACCTCGGCGTGCTCAGCGGCTGGCAGGTCGACGAAATGGAAGGCGGCAAGAACTTCCCGGCCCTGGCGGCCGGCCCGTTCCCCGCACCGTTCCAGTCGGACAACCCGAGCGTCGCCCCGCCCGCCGACGGCTACATCCTCAGCGGTGGCAAGACCGACGCCCGTGACTGCGTCAACTTCACCGACGAGGAGATGAGCAAGAAGCTCAACCGCGCCTTCACCTGGCCGCTGGTCAACGTCGACCCCGGGCAGCTGTTCAAGGTGACCTGGCGCTACACCGCGCCGCACACCACCCGCGGCTACCGCTGGCTGATCACCAAGGACGGCTGGGATCCGAAACAGCGCATCAGCCGTGCGCAGCTGGAGGACAAGCCGTTCGCCGAGGACTTCTACCCGCAGGTGCCGTACTACAGCCATGCCGGCGAGCTGAAGGCCAAGGTCGACCACGAAGTGAAGCTGCCGGCCAACAAGAAGGGCCGTCATGTGATCGTCCTGATGTGGATCGTCGCCAACACCGGCAACGCCTTCTATCAGGCCTTCGACGTCGACTTCAAGTAAGTCCGCGGATCTTCCACACGTTCTAAAGGATTGGAACATGTCAAAGATTGATTTTACCCAACTGAAGGCCGCGCGCGACGACGCCGCCTCGCGCATGCCCAGCCTCGAGGGCAAGAAGATCCTCATGGGCTACTGGCACAACTGGCCGGCGGGCCCTGCGGACGGCTACCAGCGCGGGCAGTTCGCCAACATGAGCCTGGAGGAGGTGCCGCGCGACTACAACGTGGTGGCCGTGGCATTCATGAAGGGCAGCGGCATTCCGACCTTCAAGCCGTACAACCTGTCCGATGCCGAGTTCCGCCGCCAGGTCGGCGTGCTCAACAGCCAGGGCAGGGCGGTGCTGATGTCGCTGGGCGGTGCCGATGCGCATATCGCGCTGAACCCGGGCCACGAACAGCCGCTGGCCAATGAAATCATCCGCCTGGTGGAAACCTACGGTTTCGACGGGCTGGACATCGATCTTGAACAGAGCGCGATCGACTTCGCCGCCAACAAGACCGTCCTGCCCGCCGCGCTGAAGCTGGTGAAGGATCACTATGCCGCCGAGGGCAAGCATTTCATCATCAGCATGGCACCGGAGTTCCCCTACCTGACCAGCGCCGGGCGCTACGTCGACTACCTCAAGGCACTGGAGGGCTACTACGACTTCATCGCCCCGCAGTTCTACAACCAGGGTGGCGACGGGTTGTGGGTGCAGGAGGCCAACAACGGCAGGGGCGCCTGGATCGCCCAGAACAACGATGCGCTCAAAGAGGACTTCCTCTTCTACCTGACCGAAAGCCTGGTCAGCGGCACCCGCGGCTTCACCCGGATTCCGGCCGACAAGTTCGTCATCGGCCTGCCGGCCAACGTCGATGCCGCCGCCACCGGCTATGTGGTCAACCCGACGGCGGTGACCAACGCGTTCAAGCGCCTGTACGCCAAGGGCGTGTCGATCAAGGGCCTGATGACCTGGTCGGTCAACTGGGACAACGGGGTCAACAAGGACCACGTGCCCTACAACCAGGAGTTCAGCCGACGCTACGGGCCGCTGATCAACGGCACCAAGGCGCCCGCACGCACCCGCAAGGCACCGACCGCCTGATCGAACCTGCATCGGGCAGACGTGCCTGATGCCCGGCAGTCGAGGCCTGCCGACGTGATCGATCGATGAGAATCCGATGCCGCAAGGCATCGGATTTTTTGTCGTCTGCAGGACAGGGGAAACCCTGCAAGCCATATGTCCGAAAATGGCGAGCCTCAAGCGAATCCAGGGCATAGGATGTCGCTCATGACCAACCTAATCGATTCTCCCGAAAGCGATGCCTGCTACCTGGCCTTGAAGGCGCACGATGCGCGCTTCGATGGCGCCTTCTTCGCCGCGGTCACCAGCACCGGCATCTATTGCCGGCCGGTGTGCCGGGTCAAGACGCCACGGCGTGACAACCTGCAGTTCTACCGGCATGCCGCCCAGGCCGAGGCGGCGGGTTTCAGGCCGTGCCTGCGCTGCCGCCCTGAGCTGGCGCCGCGTGCGGTGGCGTGGAGCACCGAGGATGCCTCGCGCATCCTGGCCGTGCAGGCGGCGCGCATGCTGGACGAGCCGCAGAACGTACGTACGATGGTCGATATCGCCCGGCACCTGGGGGTGAGCGACCGCCATCTGCGACGCATCTTCGAGGCGCATTTCGGGGTTTCGCCGCTGCAGTACCTGCAGACACGTCGGCTGCTGGCGGCCAAGCAACTGATCGCCGACACGCAGCTGCCGATGACCCAGGTGGCGTTGGCCAGTGGCTTTGGCAGTGTGCGGCGCTTCAACGATGCGTTCTCCCAGCACTATGGCCTGAATCCCAGTACGTTGCGTCGCGCCCGCTCGACCGCCAATGGGCAAGGGGTGAGCGTTCGCCTGGGCTGGCGCCCGCCCTATGACGTGGAGGCGATGCTGGGCTTCCTGCGCCTGCGCGCCATCCCGGGCCTGGAATGGGTGGAGGGCCGGCAGTACATGCGCACCCTGCGCCTTGTGCAGGGCCAGCAGGCGTGCAGCGGCTGGCTGAGTGTGAGCCTTGACGACCAGCGTGCCCAGGCGCAGGTGACCATCAGTGACAGCCTGGCAGGCGTTTTGCCCACGCTGATCAACCGCGTGCGGGCCGCGTTCGACCTGGATGCCGACCCGGTGGCGGTCCACAGTGTGTTGCAGGCGACGTTCCCGGCGAGCGAAGGCATGCGTGTGCCCGGTACGCTGGACGGTTTCGAGCTGGCGGTGCGTGCCGTGCTTGGCCAACAGATCACCGTGGCCGCTGCGCGCACGCTGGGCGCGCGCCTTGTCGCGGCTTTTGGCGAGTCTATCCAGACGCCCGTTGCAGCGCTGGACCGTCTGTTTCCCACACCGACCAGCCTGGCGGCGGCCAGTGGTGACGCCCTTGGCCGACTGGGCATCACGCGCCAGCGCCAGGCCGCCCTCAAGGGCTTGGCCGAGGCCGTGGGGGAGGGGCGCCTGCTGCTGAGCCCCGGTGTCGATGTCGCGGCCACTTGCGCCCAGTTGCGGGACTTGCCCGGCATCGGCGACTGGACGGCCCAGTACATCGCCTTGCGCGCGTTGCGCTGGCCCGATGCGTTTCCGGCGGGTGACGTGGCACTGCAGAAGGCGCTGGGGGTGAACAGCGCCAAGGCCGCGACACAGGCTGCGCAGGGTTGGCGGCCCTGGCGTGGCTATGCCGTGCTGCGTGCCTGGCAGGGGCTGGCAGATCCGGCGCGTCCGTGAGCGTCTTGGCAAACGCTGTGCGGCGGGCTCAGGGATCCTGCGGATCATGCCCCAGCGATTGCAGGAACAACGAGAACAACTCCGGTTGCGACGAGATATCCAGCTTGGCATAGAGATGCCGACGATGGACCTTGATGGTTTCCGGGGAAATGGCCAGGCGCTCGGCCATGGCCTTGGATGAATAGCCGCGCAGGATCAGCCGGGCGATCTCCAGCTCGCGCTCGGACAACACCTTGGCGCCGAACAGGCTCATGGCGTCGCGCACCTGATGGGCCATGCCTGCCACGGGCGTCGGGCGCAGGCTCTGCTGCAGCCAGTGCTGGGCCATCAGCGCAACCACCCACGGGCAGACCACCGCCAGCAATCCATGGCTGGCGCTGTCGAACCGCTCGCGGCGTCCCAGCGACAGCGACAGGGCGCCACTGTCCCCCAACTGCACGATGAACTGCACCTCGTCTTCCAGCACATGGTCGTGGAAGTACTTGAGGTAGTACTCGCTCTGGCGGAACTGGTCCGGTGCCACTTCCTCGAGCCTGTGCAGACCGTCGCCGATGCGCTCCTGGCAGGCCTGGTAGAACGGGTCGAGCTGGTACAGGCCGCTCAGGTACAGGGCCATGGCCTCGGGGTTGCCTTCACCCCGGGCATCGAAGATCTCCAGCGCCCGGGGCAGGCCGGCGCGGGGGTAGAACATCGCCAGGGCATTGTCGAACGCCAGCCACTGCTGCAGCAGCAGGATCAGCTGGCGCCAGAAACGCGGCTGGCCGATCTGCTCGACGGTGCGGGCCAGGCCTGCGTGAGTGCTGGCTTCGGTGAACAGGTTGTGCATGAGACCCCATTGCTGGCGACTGTTACTAGTCAGTTGGCTGGAATGAGGGGGGCGTGGGAGCGGGCTTGCCCCGCGATATTGCAGGGTTGCCTGACGCTACGCCATCGCGGGACCAGCCCGCTCCCACAAAATTCGACCTGCGATTGCGCAGTCTTGTGAGGTTTCCCGCTCCCCGTCAAGAGGCGTACCCCCTTTAGGTAATTGGCCCGGTCGCTGCGCCAGCCTACAGTCCAGCCCAGGTCCAGCGGCCGCGTGACCGGTTTTCCCCTCACAACCAATAACAACCAGAGGAAAAACGCCATGAGCTCCAGCGCAGCGCCCACGGGCGCACTCCAGCAACGGCTGGGGGTGTTCGACGTGGTCGCCATCACCGTGTCGGCGGTGACCCCGGCCAGTTCCGTGTTCGTCATCGCCCCCTTCGCCATCCAGCAGGCCGGCAGCGGCGCCTTTCTCTCGTTCATCATGGCCGCGGCCCTGGCGCTGATGTTCGCCTGGTGCTACGCCGAGCTGGGGCGTGCCCACAGCTCCGCCGGTGGTGAATACGTGTACGCCAAGCGGGTGTTCGGCGGGCTGGCCGGCTACGCCACCTTCCTCACCGTGCTGGCCTCGATGCTGTTCATCCCGCCGGTACTCGCCGCCGGTGCCGCCACCTACCTGAACAACGCCCTGGGTACCACGTTCGACACCCAGGCGGTGGCCCTGGTGATCGTGGTGTCGAGCTATGCGCTGGGCATCCTCAATATTCGCCTGAACGCCTGGATCACCGGATTGTTCCTGTTCTGCGAAGTCGCCGCGCTGCTGGTGATCGTGACCCTGGGTTTCGGCAACGCCAGCCAGCCGGTGGCGAGCCTGCTGCAACCGCAGATGCTCGAGCAGGGCAGCCTGGTCGTCGCGCCCTGGGCGCTGGTGCTGGGCGCGGTGGGCATGGCCCTGTTCGCCTTCAACGGCTACGGTGGCGCGGTGCTGCTGGCCGAGGACATGAAGGACCGTGGTCGCACCGTGCACCGGGCCGTGCTGTGGTCGCTGGCGGTGGTAGTGGCGATCGAGGTGATACCACTGGCGGCGCTGCTGATCGGCGCGCCGTCGTTGCAGGCGATGCTGGCCAGCGGCGACCCGATCGGCTACCTGCTCACCGCCCACGGCAACCAGACCCTGGCGCGGCTGGTCAGCGCCGGGATCTTCCTCTCGGTGTTCAACGCCATTGTCGCCATTGTCATTCAGGTCGGCCGGGTGGTGTACAGCAGCGGCCGCGATGCGATCTGGACGCCAACCCTCAACCGCGCCTTCACGCTGATCCACCCGCGCTGGGAATCGCCGTGGCTGGCGACCCTGTTCCTGGCCGTGCCGTCGGCGCTGCTGAGCCTGTCCGGTAGCCTGGAGCAACTGACTTCGTTCACCGTGCTGCTGTTGTTGCTGATCTACCTGGTGGTGGCGGCCTGCGCGCTGTGCAGCCGGGTGCTGCGCCGCGACCGCGAACACCCGTACCGCATGCCGCTGTGGCCATTGCCAGCCCTGCTGGCGGTCAGCGGCGCCGGTTGGCTGCTGGTGACCTTGCTGCGCGAGGCATCGCTGCGCGACCTGTTGATCATTCTCGGGCTGCTGGCCGTGTCGATGGTGTTGTACAGCACCCACGGCCGCCTCAGCCCGACTTTCCAGAAATTGTGAGCATCCAAGGAGTACACATGCGTGCGCGTCAACTGGGCATCACCCTCGGCCACGGCACCCCGGGCCCGTTCAATGCCATCACCGACGTTCCAGGGGTACGGGTCGGCCACAGCACCCTGATCGACGAGCAACGCCCGGCGCCGATCCGCACCGGGGTGACCCTGATCGAGCCGCGCGCGGGCGCGGCCCGTCAGCAGCCGTGCTTCGCCGGCTGCCACGTGCTCAACGGCAACGGCGACGCCACGGGGCTGGAGTGGATCCGCGAGGCCGGGCTGCTGACCACGTCGATCGCCATCACCAACACCCACAGCGTCGGCGTGGTGCGCGACGCGCTGATCGGCGCCGAGCGCGAGCGTCTGCCGGACGACGCGGTGTACTGGTGCATGCCGGTGGTGATGGAAACCTACGATGGCCTGCTCAATGACATCTGGGGCCAGCACGTGACGCCGGCGCAGGTGCGCCAGGCGCAGCAGGCCGCGGAGTCAGGCCCGGTGCAGGAAGGCCCGGTGGGCGGTGGCACGGGGATGATCTGCCACGAGTTCAAGGGCGGCATCGGCACCGCCTCGCGGCGCCTGGAGGACGGGCAGGGGGGCTGGACGGTCGGTGTCCTGGTCCAGGCCAACCATGGCCAGCGACGCGAGCTGCGGGTCGACGGCTATCCGGTGGGGCGCCAGCTGGGTCACCTGCCGTCGCCCTTCGCCGAGGCCGAGGCGGGCACGCCGGGGATGGGCTCGATCGTGGTGGTGATCGCCACCGACGCGCCGTTGCTGCCGCACCAGTGCCAGCGCCTGGCGCAGCGGGCGTCGATCGGCATCGCCCGCACCGGTGGCGGTACCGAGGACTCCAGCGGCGATATCTTCCTGGCGTTTTCCACCGGCAACCAGGGATTGCCGCCCGCTGACTACGGGCGCAAGGGGCTGGCCCAGTGCACAGGCGTGCAAATGCTCAACAACGACCATATCTCGGGGTTGTTCATGGCGGCGGCGGAGGCGGTGGAGGAGGCGATCGTCAATGCCTTGCTGGCGGGGCGGACGATGCAGGGCAAGGGTGGGTTGGTGGTGCCGGCGCTGGAGGGGGATACGCTGCTGACGGCGTTGCACGAGGCGGGGTGGAAGCCTCGTAACTAACGCATTTCCCTGTAGGAGCGGCCTTGTGCCGCGAAAGGGCTGCGCAGCAGCCCCGGCAACTCATGCGTCGACGCTGAGATCCTGGGGCTGCTTTGCAGCCCTTTCGCGGCACAAGGCCGCTCCTACATAGGGCGTTAACGTTACGAGCGGGCACCTGCCAAGGCAGCACTACCACCCCGCGAAACCCGCAACGCCACCAGGCTGCCGACCACGATCAACCCCGCCAGCGCATACAGCGCCGCATCGGTCGACCCGGTCTGGTCCTTGATGAAGCCCACCAGGTAAGGGCTGAGGAAACCGGCCATCTGCCCCACCGAGTTGATGATCGCCAGGCCCGCCACGGCGGTGCCGGCGGTCAGCAGCGCGGTGGGCATCGGCCAGAACATCGGCAGGCCGGTCAGCGCGCCCATGGTGGCGATGGACAGGCCGAGGATGGCGATGGGCGGATTGCCGGCGAAGTTCACCGCGATCAGCAGGCCCAGGGCGCCCATCAGCATCGGCACCACAAGGTGCCAGCGGCGCTCGTTACGCAGGTCCGCCGAACGGCCGACCAGGATCATGAACACTCCGGCCAGCAGGTACGGAATGGCGCTCAGCCAGCCGATCAGCAGCGGGTTGTCGAAGCCCATGTTCTTGATGATCGACGGCAGCCAGAAGTTGATGGCGTAGACGCCGCTCTGGATACAGAAGTAGACGAAACCGAAGGTCCAGATCAGCGGGTTGGTCAGCACCGACAGCACGCTGTCACCGCGGGTGGCCGGCTTGCTGGCGGCGTCGGCCTTGAGGTCCGCCTCGATCAGCTGGCACTCGGCCGGGCTCAGCCACTTGGCAGTCTGGTAGCCGTCGCTGAGCAGCACGATGGCCAGCGCGCCGAGCACCACGGTGGGCAGCCCCTGGATCAGGAACATCCACTGCCAGCCGGCCAGGCCATGCTGGCCGGCGGCAAAGTGCTCGAGGATCCAGCCGGAGAAGGGTCCGCCGAGCAGGCCGGACACCGGGATCGCCGACATGAACAGGGCCATGATGCGGCCGCGGCGGTCCGCCGGGAACCAGCGCGAGAGGTACAGCACCACGCCGGGGAAGAAGCCCGCCTCGGCGGCGCCGGTGAGCAGGCGCAGGGCATAGAACTCGGTGGGGGTGGTGACGAACAGCAGGCAGGTGGACAGGCTGCCCCAGGCGATCATCATCAGCGCGATCCAGCGCCGCGGGCCGAAGCGGTTGAGCGCCAGGTTGCTGGGCAGGCCGCAGAGCACGTAGCCGATGAAGAAGATGCCGGCGCCGAGGCCGTATACGGTTTCGCTGAATTTCAGCGCGTCGAGCATCTGCAGCTTGGCGAAGCCGACGTTGACGCGGTCCAGGTAGTTGAACAGGTAGCAGATGAAAATGAACGGGATCAGCCGCAGGGTAATGCGCCGGTACAGCGCGTTGCGGGTGATCTCGATGCCTTGGTCAGGGGCGGGGCTGTGTGCCATGATCGGGTTCTCTGTTGTTATGGTTGTCACCGCGTCGCCTGTGCCGGCGCTCGCCTTGAGCAGTCTCGGGGAGTGTAGCGCGGCTGTCTTTGTGCTTTTGCACAGTGTCAGGTGCAGGCTGCTGTGCCGTCGACCAATGCCGAAGGACCCTTACATGTTCGAGCTGGACCACGACCTGGCCCAGGACATCGTCAACCGGGCGATGGCCATCCTGCCGTGCAACGTCAATGTGATGGACAGCCAGGGCCTGATCCTCGGCAGTGGCGAGCCCGAGCGCATCAATACCCGTCACGAAGGCGCGCAACTGGTGCTGGCCAACGGCCGCATCGTCGAGCTGGACGGGGAGGCGGCCAAGTGTCTGAAGGGCGTGCAGCCCGGCGTCAACCTGCCGCTGATGCTCGATGGCCGGCTGATCGGCGTTCTGGGGCTGACCGGTGATCCGCAGCAACTGCGCACCTACGGGGAACTGGTGCGCATGACCGCCGAGATGCTGCTGGCCCAGCGTCACCTGCAGGTGGAGCAGCAATGGCGCCGCCAGCGCTGCGACGACCTGCTGGCGCTGCTGCTGGGCGGCAGCGGTGAGTCACCGCGCCTGGTCGACGAGGCCCAGCAACTGGGGCTCAAGCCCAACCTGCCACGGATCCCTTGTCTGTTCGAGCTGCGCGCCGGGCCGCCGGCCGAAGCCCTGTCGGCCTGGCTGATGAGCCGTTACCCGGACAGCTGGTGCGTCAGCCCCGCGCGCCAGTCGCTGCTATGGTGCCGCCCGGCGGGCGTGGTGCTGGACGAGCCGCGCCTGTTCGAGCGCCTGCAGCGCCATGGTTGGGACGTCGAACGCCTGGCCCTGGGCAGCCCGGCGCAGAGCCTGGAGCAGTTGCGCCGTGGTTATCGGCGGGTTCGCGACCTGCAGGCCTACGGCCGTGAAGTGCTGCCTGACGAGCGTCTGCTGAGCCTGGAGCGCTACCGCTTGCCGGCTTTGCTCTGGCGGCATCGCAACGACGATGCCCTGGATGAGCTGCTCGAACCGTTGCAGCGCATCCGCGCCAAGGACGCCAGTGGCCAGTTGCTGCTCACCCTGCGTGCCTGGTGCGCCCATGACGGGCAGAGCCAGGCCTGCGCCGAGGCCCTGGGAATCCATCGCAACAGCCTGCGCTATCGGCTGGAGCGGATCGCCGAGCTGGGGGAGGTGGACCCGTTGCGGATGGAGGGGATGCTGAGCCTGTATTTGGGGTTGCAGTTGTTGCCGGCAAAGGGGCTGTAGAGGCATCCGCCCAATCAACGCCCCTGGGTTTTGTGCATCCGACCGAGGCTGGCGTGGCGTACACCTGTCAGCATGCGCGACAACAGGACAGGAGAATCCCCATGAAGATCGTCATCGCCCCCGACTCGTTCAAGGACAGCCTCGATGCTGCCGGTGTCGCCCGCGCCATCGCCGCCGGCCTGGCCGAAGTCTGGCCGGCGTCCGAGCGCATCGAATGCCCGATGGCCGATGGCGGCGAAGGCACCATGGAGGCGATCGTCGCCGCCAGCCATGGCGAACTGCGTCGCCAGGTGGTGCGCGGCCCGTTGGGCGAGACGGTCGAGGCGGGTTGGGGTTGGCTGGCCGAGAGCCGCACGGCGGTGATCGAGATGGCCCAGGCCAGTGGCATCCAGCTGGTGCCCAACGGCCAGCGCGACGCTTGTCGCAGCAGCACCTGGGGCACCGGCGAACTGGTGGCGGCGGCGTTGGCGGCCGGTGCCTCGCGCATCGTCCTGGCCATCGGCGGCAGTGCCACCAATGATGGCGGTAGCGGCATGTTGCGGGCGTTGGGCCTGCGCTTGCTGGATGCCCAGGGCGAACCGTTGGCCGAGGGCGGACTGGCCCTGGCGCAATTGGCGCGCATCGACGCCAGCGACCTGGACCCGCGCCTGGCGCAGGTCCAGGTGGAGGTTGCCGCCGATGTCGACAACCCGTTGTGCGGGGACAACGGTGCTTCGGCGATCTTCGGCCCGCAGAAGGGCGCCAGCCCCGAGCAGGTGCAGGCCCTGGACCAGGCCCTGGCACATTTCGCCGACCATTGCGCAGGCCTGCTGGGCACGGATGTGCGTGACCAGCCGGGCAGCGGCGCGGCCGGGGGCATGGGGTTTGCCGCCAAGGCGTTCATGGGCGCGCAGTTCCGCCCGGGCGTCGAGGTGGTCGCCGAGCTGGCCGGGCTCGATGGCCTGGTGCAGGGCGCGGACCTGGTGATCACCGGCGAAGGACGCTTCGATGCCCAGACCCTGCGCGGCAAGACGCCGCTTGGGGTGGCGCGCGTGGCCAGGCGACATGGTGTACCGGTGGTGGTTTTGGCGGGGACCCTGGGGGCCGGTTACGAGCAGTTGTACGCACAGGGCATCGACGCCGCCTTTGCCTTGGCCAGCGGACCGATGACCTTGGAGCAGGCCTGTGACCAAGCCGAGACGCTGCTGAAGGCGCGGGCCGGGGATGTGGCGCGGTTGTGGCAGGTGGCGCGCCAGCGCTGATCAGAACACCGTCCGGGTCGGGGCGGTGTTCTCAAGTGTGTAGATGACCTGTGGGAGTGGCCCCCCACAGGCACGTTGACGATGTCAGCCCTGATACAAGGCGTCGAGCAGCGCCTTCAGCTGGTCGCGGCCCTGGGCATCCAGCCCGAACACCGGCCGGCGCGGCTCGCCCACCGGCAACCCGGTCATCTCCAGGCCAGCCTTGATGGTCGCCGGCAAACCTCCCTTGAGAATGAAGTCAAGCAACGGCAGTTGGCGGTAGAACAGCGCCTTGGCCTGTTCCAGCTCACCGTTCTGCACCGCCTGGTACAGCCGCAGGTTCAGTTCGGGAATCAGGTTGGCCGCCGCCGTGCACCAGCCCGTGGCGCCCGCCACGAAGGCTTCCAGCGCCAGCGGGTTGCAACCGTTGTAGAACGGTACCTGGCCTTCACCGAGCAGTTGCAGCTTGTGCATGCGCTGGATGTCGCCGGTGCTCTCCTTGACCATGGTCACGTTGTCCACCTCGCGGACGATGCGCAGGATCAGCTCCACCGGCATGTCGGTGCCGCTGGTGGCCGGGTTGTTGTAGAGCATGATCGGCAGGTCGATGGCCGCGCCGATGGCGCGGTAGTGCTGGACGATCTCGGCTTCGCTGAGTTTCCAGTAGGCCGCCGGCAGCACCATTACCGCGTCGGCGCCGTGCTGCTGGGCGAAGCGGGCGCGGCGCACGGCGCCGGCGGTGGTCAGGTCGGAGACGCTGACGATGCTCGGCACGCGCTTGCCGATGCGCTCCAGGCTGTACTGGGCGACCTGCTGCCATTCGCCGTCGCTCAGGTAGGCGCCTTCGCCGGTGCTGCCCAGCGGCGCGATGGCGTGGACGTCGCCGTCGATCAGGCGGTCGATGGAGCGGCCCAGGGCCGGCAGGTCAAGCTGTTCACCGTCCTGGGTGAACGGGGTGATGGTGTAGCCGATGATGCCGTGGAATCGAGTGGTCATGGTGTGTGGCTCCGCAAGCAAGGCAAGATGGGGTCAGGCGAGGCAATCGGCGTGCTGGCGCAGCGCCTGCCGGGCGTAATAGTTGAAGGCGGCGCCGTGGCGCTTGGGCCGGTCGATCCAGTCGTGGGCGTCGCGGCCGAGCTCCGGGGCGATCGGCTTGATGGTGCCGGCGGCCATCGCCAGCAGTTGCAGGCGCGCGGCGCGCTCGATCAGCTGGGCGTAGACGCAGGCCTGCTCGATGCTGGTGCCGGTGGACAGCTGGCCGTGGTGCGAGAGCAGGATGGCGCGCTTGTCGCCCAGGGCGGCGCTGATGATCTCGCCTTCCTCATTGCCCACCGGCACGCCCGGCCAGGCCTCGAGGAACGCGCAGTCCTCGTACAGCGGGCACAGGTCCATGTGCGAGACCTGCAGCGGCACTTCGAGCATGGAAAGCGCGGCGACGTGGGTGGGGTGGGTGTGGATGATGCAGTTGACGTCGGGGCGGGCGCGGTACACCCAGCTGTGGAAGCGGTTGGCCGGGTTGGGCATGCCCTGGCCTTCGAGCACTTCGAGGTCTTCGTTGACCAGCAGCAGGTTGCCGGCGGTGATTTCGTCGAAGCCCAGGCCCAGTTGCTGAGTGTAGAAGGTGCCCGGCTGCGGACCGCGGGCGCTGATCTGCCCGGCCAGGCCCGAGTCGTGGCCGTTATCGAAGAGAATTCGGCAGGTCAGGGCCAGCTTTTCGCGCACAGTCCACGTATTATCGGCAAGCGAGCCTTGCATCTGTGTCAGTGCCTTTTGCACCAGCTGGTTTTTGCTGAGGGTAAGGGTATTGGCCATGGGGAGCTTTCCTCTGTGGCGTGATGACGGATGTCAGGGCTGGCTCGCCCCCGAGCTTTGGACGGTGAGGGGGCGAGCCATCAGATGACACAAATAATCCTATATGACACAAAGTGTCATAAGCAAGTGCGTTTGTTCGGGAAACCCGCGTCACATGTCTATCCGACTGAAACTGCTGAGAAAGAAACTGGGCATCACCCTTGAGCAACTGGCCGACAAGTCCGGCATGACCAAGAGTTACCTGTCCAAGGTCGAGCGCGGCCTCAACACGCCGTCGATCGCCGCCGCGCTGAAGCTGGCGCGGGCGCTGAACGTCAATGTCGAGGAGCTGTTCGACGGCGAGCACGACGGCCAGGCGCGCTACAGCCTGGTGCGCCGCGGCGAGCGCCAGGCGCTGGTGGGTGGTGGCGAGGGGCCGGGATATGCGGTGCTGACCTCCCAGGTTGGCCAGCGCAGCCTGCTGCCGTTCCTGATCCAGCCACCGACCGCGTTCAGCGACCCGACTTTCAAGGAGCACGAAGGCGAGGAGTTCCTGTTCGTCCACGAGGGCCAGGTGGAGGTGGACTTCATGAGCGAACGGGTGTTGCTGGAGGCGGGCGATGCCCTGCATTTCAATGCCCAGACCCCGCACCGCCTGCGTTCGGTCGGCGAGCGCCAGGCGCAGTTGCTGGTGGTGGTGCAGGGCGGCGAGGGGTGAGGGCGGGGCGATGATCGAGGTCTCGCGGTTCTGGCGTGATCCGGCATTGCCCTTTGTCGAAGCCCGGCGCGTGGGGGACGGCCGCCAGGTGTGCTATGCGGCCCATTCCCACGAGAGTTTCTCCATCGGCGTGATTACCGGTGGGCGCAGCACCTACCTGACCGGCAACGCCCGGCATGAGGTGGCGGCGGGGAGCACGGTGCTGATGAACCCGGGCGTGGTGCACACCTGCAACCCGATCCAGGGCGAGCCCTGGTCGTACCTGATACTGTTCGTCGACATGCCCTGGCTGCTGGCGCGTGGCTTCGCGCTGCCCTCGGCGACCTTGAGCACATCGGCGGTGCTGTACGGGCAGTTGCTGGCGCTGTTCGCCGGGTTGTTCGAGCCCGGCAACGAGGGTCGGGAGGCGCAGCTGGAGGCGTTCTTCAGGGGCTTGGCGCAGGTGCTGGAGGCGGACGCGAGCGGCCAGCCACCACGCCATCCACGTCTTGAGCTGGCCGCCGCGTTCATCCGTGCCCATCGCCTCGACCCGCTGACGCTGGAGGACATCTGCGCTGCGGCGGGGCTGTCACGGGCCTACCTGATCCGCGCGTTCGGCAAGCGCTTCGGCCTGACGCCCCATGGCTACCTGCTCGACCAGCGGGTGCAGCACGCCCGGGCGCAACTACGGGCCGGCAGGCCGATTGCCGAGGTTGCGCTGGAGGCGGGGTTCGCCGACCAGGCGCACCTGCAGCGGGCCTTCAAGCGCCACCTGGCGACCACGCCTGGGCATTATCGCAATGGCTGAATACCAGGCATGTCCCACCTGCGCGGGAGATCGCCCAACCCTTTGGGCTACGCTGTAGCGCAGAGAACAGAGTTGCAAGCATCACCAGCGTGGGAGCGGGCTTGCCCCGCGATGCGATGTATGGCACCGGCTTTGCCGGTGATCGCGGGGCAAGCCCGCTCCCACGCTATCTTTGTTGAACCCAAGTGTTGCGTTCATGTTCCATGTGAGCGGGCGGTCCAATAGCCTCACACCATCAGGTAAACCGCGCTCGCCACCAGCAACCCTGCCAGCACCCGATTGAGCAGGCGCATCCGCCACGGCTCGGCCAGGTACTGGCGGATCACGCTGCCGGCCCAGGCCCAGCTGGCCACGCAGACGAAGCAGATCGGCCCGTAGATCCAGGTGAATAGCCACAGCAACTGCTGCTCGCCGCCGGTAAAGGCGCCGATCCCGGCCACCGCCGCCAGCCAGGCCTTGGGGCTCAGCCACTGCATGGCCGCGCCGTGCCAGGCGCTGGGCGCTCGCCGGTTGTCGTCGGCACCCAGTCCGCCATCGTCACTGGCCAGTTTCCAGGCCATGTACAGCAGAAACAGCACGCCACCCCAGTGCAGCAACCGCCCCAGCAACGGCCAGCGCAGCAACAGCTCATGCACGCCCAGCCCCACCAGCACCAGCAGCAGACAGAAACCCAGGGTGGCGCCGGCGGCATGCCCGATGCTGGCCCGCAAGCCATGGCGTGCGCCGCTGCCGAGGGCAACGATGTTGACCGGGCCGGGGGAGATGGAGGCAGCCAGGGCAAAGGCTGCCATGGACAATGTCAGGCTCATTGGAGGTTTCCATGCAGGAGGAGGGTGTGGCTATCCTGGCTAAGACCGTGACGGGCGTATTGAACAAAAATGCCCTGCCGCACCTGTTACAGCTTTTGTAATAGTTTTGCGCTATCAGAGAAATCTGCTTCGATTGTAGGATCGACATCCCTATTTTCTATCAAGGTCTATATGAGCACCTTCGCGGAGCCCCCCAGTCCCTGGCCGTCCCGGCCTTCCTTCCCCCGTCCTCGTGACGCGGCCCCTGTGAGTACCCGCTAATGGAATGGCTAGCCGACCCCACGGCCTGGCTGGGCCTGTTGACGCTTATTGTCCTCGAGCTGGTGCTGGGTATCGACAACCTGGTGTTCATCGCCATTCTTGCCGACAAACTGCCGCCGCACCAGCGCGACCGCGCCCGGGTGATCGGCCTGTCGTTGGCGCTGATCATGCGCCTGGGCCTTTTGGCCAGCATCTCGTGGATGGTGACCCTCACCGCGCCGCTGATCGAGGTGTTCGGCAAGACCTTCTCCGGCCGTGACCTGATCATGCTGTTCGGTGGCGTGTTCCTGCTGTTCAAGGCCACCATGGAACTGCACGAACGCCTCGAGGGTCATGTCGCCCAGAGCGGCGGCGTGACCCGTCACGCGGCGTTCTGGCCGATCGTCGCGCAGATCGTGGTGCTCGACGCGGTGTTCTCGCTGGACGCGGTGATCACCGCCGTGGGCATGGTCGAACAGCTGTCGGTGATGATGATCGCGGTGATCTTCTCCATCGGTATCATGATTGTCGCCAGCAAGCCGCTGACCCGCTTCGTCAACGAACACCCGACAGTGATCATGCTGTGCCTGGGCTTCCTGATGATGATCGGCTTCAGCCTCACCGCCGAAGGCCTGGGCTTCCATATTCCCAAGGGCTACCTGTACGCGGCCATCGGCTTCTCGCTGTTGATCGAGCTGTTCAACCAGCTGGCCCGCGCCCGTCGCAAGCGCAGCCTGCATCAGCACCGGCCATTGCGTGAGCGTACGGCCCACGCGGTGCTGCGCCTGATGGGTGGGCGCCGGGTCGAGGCCGACGAGGTGGGCGAGGAGATCGCCGACCTGGTGGCCGGTGGTGACGAGCAGGTGGTCTTCGACCGTCGTGAGCGGGTGATGATCAGTGGCGTGCTCAACTTGGCCGAGCGGCCGATCCGCACGGTGATGACGGTGCGGGCCAAGGTCGATGCCATCGACCTGTCGCAGCCGGCCGAGGCGATCACCCAGATGCTGGTCAACTCGTCGTACTCGCGCCTGCCGCTGATCCGCGACGGGCGTATCGAGGAACCGCTGGGCTACGTGCACAAGAAGGAGCTGCTCAAGGAACTGCTGGGCGGTAACCAGCCGGCGCTGGAACATCTGGCCCGGGCGCCGTTGAACCTGCTGGAGAGCTTCAGCATCCTCAACGCCCTGGAGCAGATGCGCGCCCAGTCCACCCACATCGCCTTCGTGGTCAACGAATTCGGTGACTTCACCGGGGTGCTGACCATGACCGACATCCTCGAGTCGATTGCCGGCGAGCTGCCGGACGCGAGCGAGGTGGAGGGACCGGGCGTGGTCGAGGAGGCGGGTGGTTTCGTGGTCAGTGGCGCCCTGAACCTGGCCCAGGTCCAGGCGCGCACAGGCTTCGCCGCCCGTGCCACCGAGGACTACCAGACCCTGGCGGGCCTGGTGATGAGCCTGCTGGACCGCCTGCCGGTGGTGGGTGATCACCTGGCCTGGAACGGCTGGACCATGACCGTGGTGGCGGTGGAGGAGCGTCGGGTGCGCCAGGTGCGCCTTACACCGAACGCCGACGCTGACGCAGCAGGTGCTTGATGCCTTCGAGCACCAGCACCAGCACGGCGCCCCAGATCGGCAGGTAGGTCAGCCACTGGTCGGGGCCGATGGTCTCGCCCAGCAGCAGGGCCACGCCCACCAGCAGCACCGGCTCGACGTAGCTGAGCAGGCCGAACAGGCTGAACGGCAACAGACGGCTGGCCAGCACGTAGGCGATCAGGGCACAGGCGCTGATCGCCCCGAGCAGCGGGATCAGCCCGTACAGGCCCGGGTGCTCGGCCAGGTCCGCCGCCGACAGCGGGCCCTGGATCACGAAGTACAGGGCCCACGGCAGCAGCAGGCACATGTCGCACCACAGGCCGCCCAGGTGGTCGGTGCGGCAGCGCCGTCTGAGGACGAAGTAGATCGGGTAGCCGATCATCACCAGCAGGGTTTCCCAGGCGAAGCTGCCGTGCTGGTACAGCTCGTGGCCAACCCCGAGCACGGCGAAGCTCACCGCGACCTTCTGCAGGCGCGACAGGCGTTCGCCGTACACCAGCCGCCCGGTCAGCACCATGGCCAGTGGCAGCAGGAAGTAGCCCATCGACACTTCCAGGCTGCGCCCGTGCAGAGGCGCCCAGAGGAACAGCCACAACTGCACGCCCATCAGCCACGAAGTGCCGACCATGCCGAGCAGCAGCAGCGGTGCGCGGCGCACCCGCCCGAGCAGCTCGCCGACCCGTTTCCAGTCTTTCGAGACCAGCATGAACAGCGTCAGGCAGGGCAGGGTCAGCAGGGTGCGCCAGCCGAAGATCTCCTCGCCGTCCAGGGGCTTGAGGAAGGAGGTATAGAAGTACATCACGGCGAACAGACAGGACGCCATGACCGACGAAAGAATGCCTTTTGACACGAATGCCTCGGAAAACGGGAAGTGAGCGGGCGGATCAGCCGCGCATGATCTCAGGGCCATTGCCCGGCGGCAACTGCGGGCTACCTGGCTGGGCGGCCAGGGCCAGCAGCAGTTCGTCGGCGGGCATCGGCCGGGCGAACAGGTAGCCCTGCTGGAAATCCACGTCGTGGCGTGCCAGGTAGTCGCGCTGTACCTCGGTCTCCACGCCTTCGGCGACGATGCCCAGGCCCAGCTTGGCCGAGAGTTCGATGATGGTGTCGAGGATATGCTGGGACAGGGCGTCGCCGCCGATCATGGCGACGAAGCTCTGGTCGATCTTCAGGTAGTGGACCTGGAATTGGCGCAGGTAGTTGAGGCTGGACTGGCCGGTGCCGAAGTCGTCCAGGGCGATCATCACGCCCATGTCGTGCAGCTTCTCGAACAGTTCCAACGTCACCGGAGTCGGCTCGATCAGCTTGCGTTCGGTCAGCTCCAGGGTCAGTACCACGCGCTTGGGCGGGAAGTGCTGGAGGAAGGTCTGGCAGTCGTCGAGCAGGCCCAGGTCGCGGCAATGGTCGGCGGTGATGTTGATGCCGACATGGAAACCGTCCTCCAGCAGCGCCGCATGCGGGGCCAGGGCTTGGGCGGTGTGCAGCATCAGGGCCCGGGTCATGGCGACGATCTGGCCGCTGTGCTCGGCGTAGGGAATGAACAGGTCGGGGCGCACCAGCCCTTCGCGAGGGTGCTGCCAGCGCATCAGCACCTCGACACCGGCCCAGCGGTAATCCCCCTTGCGTACCACCGGCTGGAAGTACGGCAAGAACTCGTCGGCATCCAGGGCCCGGTCCAGCTCGCCCCGCGATGAGCTGGCGCGGCGGATCTGCCAGCGGCAGGCGGCGCCGGCCGCCACGCCCAGCATCAGCAGCAGGCCCAGCAGGGCGGGGTAGCGCGAGCGCATCAACGCGGCCTGCTTGCCTTCTTCGTAGCCAGCGTGCACATCGAACGGATAACGGGTGGAGGCATACTGCGCGGCGGCGGTGGCCGCGAGCGGCGGCTTGCCGTCGTGAACCTGGCCATCGCTGCCCATCCAGTGATGGCCGACATGCACCTTTACCAGGTTGTCGGCGCCGATCAGGTGCAGCGCGGTGAGCAGGTGGCGGCCATCCACAGTGGTGATCGCGCCACGGTCGCCACGACCTTCCTGGCTGACCCGGTAGACCAGCAGGGCCTGTCCCGGGGTGACCGAGTTGCCATTCATCAGCCACAGTTGGCCATTGGTGTAGTCCTTGGCGTCCACCGGTTCGTCGAAGTCGCCGAACAGCGAGGTGCAGTACAGCCGGTCGTGGTCGAACAGGTTGGTCGAGCGCACGAAGGCGTTGCGCGTCACCTCGATGCGCAGGGCCAACTGCACCTCGTCGCAGGGTAGTCCGGCCTTGGGCAGCAGGTGATGGGCGGCGCTGGACAGGCTGTCGAGGATTGCTTCGACATGGCCGCCCACTTCGCGGGCCGTGGCCTGGCTGCTGGCTTGCAGTTCCTGTTCGGTCTGCCAGCGCATCACCGCCAGCCCGCACAGCAGCGGCAGCACGCCGACACCCCAGGGCAGCAGGGCGCGCCAACTCCAGCGGGCGGCGCGTTTGGCGGTCAGGGGCATGTGCGGGCGGACCTTCTGCAAGGCGATGGGGTGCTGCTGAGAATAGCCGTTTGTCGGAACAACCTGCGAACTAAAGCGCGACAAACAAATTTACGCACTGTAGAATCGGGTTACGAATACAACAATAAGGTTCTCCGCCTCCCGGGGAATCAAGCCCGCCGAGAATGGGTCCATATGACATACCATGGGTTCAAGCTGATCATTGGTGACTTCCTGGCCCGCAGCGTGCGCGGGATCCCCTGTTCACCACCACGCCATCTCCACATCCAAAGCCTGTAATCAACCGTTTTTCGCTTATAGATGAGGACACCCACATGGCAGATATCTTCGACAACCCGATGGGCCTGGAAGGCTTCGAATTCATCGAGCTCGCTTCGCCGGCTCCTGGCGTGCTGGAGCCGGTATTCCAGATTCTCGGCTTCACCAAGGTGGCCAGCCACCGCTCCAAGGACGTGCACCTGTATCGCCAGGGCGGCATCAACCTGATCCTCAACAACGAGCCCAAGAGCATCGCCTCGTACTTCGCCGCCGAGCACGGCCCGTCGGTGTGCGGCATGGCCTTCCGCGTGCGCAACGCCCATGAAGCCTACGCCCGCGCCCTGGAGCTGGGCGCCCAGCCGGTGGAAATCGAAACCGGCCCGATGGAACTGCGCCTGCCGGCGATCAAGGGTATCGGTGGCGCGCCGCTGTACCTGATCGACCGCTACGAGGAAGGCAGCTCGATCTACGATATCGACTTCAAGTTCATCGAAGGCGTGGACCGCAACCCGGTCGGCGCGGGCCTGAAGATCATTGACCACCTGACCCACAACGTCTATCGCGGACGCATGGCCTACTGGGCCAACTTCTATGAAAAGCTGTTCAACTTCCGCGAAATCCGCTACTTCGACATCAAGGGCGAGTACACCGGCCTGACCTCCAAGGCGATGACCGCGCCGGACGGCATGATCCGCATTCCGCTCAACGAGGAATCGTCGAAAGGGGCCGGACAGATCGAAGAGTTCCTGATGCAGTTCAACGGCGAAGGCATCCAGCACGTGGCCTTCCTCACCGACGACCTGCTCAAGACCTGGGACGCGCTCAAGGGCTTGGGCATGCGCTTCATGACCCCGCCGCCACAGACCTACTACGAGATGCTCGAGGAGCGCCTGCCGGGTCACGGCGAACCGGTCGACCAGCTGCAGGCCCGCGGCATCCTGCTCGATGGCGCCTCCGCGCCGGGCGACAAGCGCCTGCTGCTGCAGATCTTCTCGGAAACCCTGCTGGGCCCGGTGTTCTTCGAGTTCATCCAGCGCAAGGGTGATGACGGCTTCGGCGAAGGCAACTTCAAGGCGCTGTTCGAGTCGATCGAGCGTGACCAGGTGCGTCGCGGTGTGCTGAGCGTCGAATAACGCGCTTTGCCTGCAAGATCCATCGCGGGGCCAGCCCGCTCCCACGCCATGACGGTGTGGGAGCGGGCTGGCCCCGCGATGTTTTTGTGGCGGCTACCGGTTGCGCAAGTAGTGAATGACCGCGTCGGCCACCCCGGCGGTGGATGCTGGATTCTGCCCGGTGATCAGGCTGTCGTCCGCGACTACGAAGGACGCCCATGCATCGTCCGTACAGCTGTACTCGCCACCGCGGGCGACAAGTTCGTTTTCGGTCAGGAACGGTACCACCTTGTCCAGCTCGGCCAACTTCTCTTCGGTATTGGAGAAGCCGGTCACCCTACGTCCCTTGAGCAGTAGGCTGTTGTCGCTGAGCTTGATATTGAGCAGGCCCACCACGCCATGGCAGACCGCAGCGACCGCACCACCGCTTTCGTAGATGCGCCGTGCCAGCTCTTGCAGCGGTTGGTTGTCGGGGAAATCCCACATCACACCATGCCCGCCGGTGTAGTAGATCCCGCTGTACTGCTCTGCCTTGACCTGGCCAGGGCTAAGCGTGGCGCCCAGGCGATTCATGAAGGTCTTGTCGTTGTACCACTGCCAGTCCAGCTCCGGCGCCACGCGCAGGCTGTGCGGATCGATCGGCACATAGCCGCCCGCCGGGCTGACATAGTCGACGGAAAAACCCGCCTGCTGCACTTTGTCGATGAAGTGCACGGCCTCGCCCAGCCACAGTCCTGTGGCGCGCGGGATGGTGGGGTATTTGGCGGTATTGGTCAGCACGACCAGGAGCTTCTTGTTCATGTGTGCATGCCCGTCGAATCCATGGGAAAACGGTTGGCCAGCAAGATCCAAAGCCCTATGAGCATAGCCCGCGCCAGACAATGCGCCATGACCGGTGGGCGCTGTGCTAGTCTGCTGCAAAGTCGACGAACTACCGGGGAAAACCATGGACCAGGGCACTTCCGCTTTCCTGCAGGCCGCCATAGACGAAGCCCGCAAGGGGCTCGAGGAGGGGGGTATTCCGATTGGCTCGGTGCTGGTGCACGATGGCAAGATCATTGGCCGCGGCCATAATCGCCGAGTGCAGAACGACAGCGCCATCCTGCATGGCGAGATGGACGCCCTGGAAAATGCCGGCCGTCAGCCAGCCCGGGTGTACCAGGAGGCCACCCTCTACACCACCTTGTCGCCTTGCGCCATGTGCAGCGGCGCTATCCTGCTGTATGGCATCAAGCATGTGGTCATCGGTGAGAACACCACGTTCATGGGTGAGGAGCAACTGCTCGACAGCCGGGGTGTACGCCTGGAAGTACACGACGATGAGGCCTGCAAGGCGCTGATGCGCCGGTTCATCGACGAAAAACCCGAGCTGTGGGACGAAGATATTGGCCGCTGACCTGCATGCCGGCGAGGGCGAGATCCAGGTCATTCACCTGGCGCCGCCTTCCTCCCCGCTGGCCGCCATGGGCAAGCCCATCGCCGACTTCGACTGGTTCACGACCCCGCTGGGGCCGCTGGCGTCCTGGCCGCCCACCCTGCGGATCGCTGCCGACATGGTGCTGCTGTCACCGTTTCCCTGTGCGCTGGTCTGGGGGCCGGCGCTGACCGTGATTCACAACGAACCCTACCAGGCCCTGCTGGGCGGTGAGGGTGGCCATCAGGGGCGGTCCTTCGATGCACTCTGGGCGCAGAACTGGGAGGGCATGGGCGCGGCGGTGTTCAAGGTGCTGGAGGGGCAGGGCAGCTTGATCGAGGACGCGCCGTTACCTGTCAAGCGAGAGGGCTTTGCGGCGACGGCCTGGGTAACGGGTTGCTATTCACCTATCCGAAATGACCAGGGTGAGGTTGCCGGCTTCCTGCATGCCCTGATCGAGACCACCGCCAGTATCGAGACCGGGCGTGAGTGGCGTGAGCTGGCGCTGTCCTTCGAGGCGCGCCTGGAGCAGTACCTGAGCGATCCGCAACATACCTGGCAGCTGTCGCCCGACGTGATGCTGATGCTCGATGCCAACCTGCACGTGCGCTCGTCGAATCCGGCCTGGCATCGCTTGCTGGGCTGGGGCGAGGCATCGCATCTGCAGGTGACGTTGCCTGAACTGTTTCACCCTGCCGATCGCACCGAAGCCCAGCTTGCATTGAAGTCGCTGCTGCAGGGACAGGGCATGACGGCATTCGATGCTCGGGTCAGGCACAACGAAGGGCACTATTGCTGGTTCCGCTGGACCGGGGTTGCCGATCCGGCATTGCCCGCGCTGGTGGGAAGGGACCTCACCGCGGACCGCCAGGCGGTCCAACGCCTGGCCGAGGCGGCGGTGCGGGACGGCCAGCGTATGGAAACCGTGGTGAAGGTGGCGGGTGGCCTGGCGCATGAAATGAACAACGTGCTGTCCGGTGTCGGCAGTAGCCTCGAACTGCTCGAACGGCGCCTGGCCCAAGGGCGGATGGAGCGTGTCGAGGAGTATGTGCAGATGGCCCGGGAATGTGCCCAGCGCGCCATTGGCCTGACCCAGAACCTGCTGGCCTTCGCCCGTAGCCAGCCACTGTCGCCCTACCCACTGAACATCAATCACCTGCTGCGGGAGATGGAGCCTTTGTTGCGCCAGACCCTCGGCGCCGAAATGCACCTGGATTGGCAGCTGGATGTTGCGCCCTGGCTGTTGCAGGTCGACTCCGATCAATTGCGCAACGCCCTCCTGCATCTTTGCAGCAATGCCCGGGATGCCTGTCTTGGCAAGGGCACCCTGACGATCAGCACTTCCAACGAACGCTTGGCGTCGGGTTGCGAGGGGCCGGCCAGTTTGCCGGCGGGCGACTACGTCACGTTGCAGATCGAGGACGATGGCCACGGCATGTCCCGGGAGGATGTGGCGAGGGCCTTCGAGCCGTTCTTCACCACCAAGCCGTTGGGGCAGGGGGCGGGCCTGGGGCTGCCCATGGTGCATGGTTTCGTGCGCCAGTCGGGGGGGCAGGCGTGGATCGAATCGACCTTGGATCAAGGGACGCGGGTGGTGCTGATGTTCCCGCGCCATTCGGGTGTGATGCCCGAGAGCATCGCCCCGCAAGCGTTGCCGGTTCAGGCCCGGGGCGAGCGGCTGCTGTTGGTCGATGACGAAGTCAACTTGCGCGGCCTGATGAAAGAGGCGTTGGTCGAATGCGGCTTCGAGGTGTGCGATGTGGCCGATGCCAATGGCGCACTGGGCGAGTTCCGGCATCGCGGCCCGTTCGACCTGGTGATCACCGATATTGGCTTGCCGGGAGGCTTCAGCGGGCGCCAGGTAGCCAAGGCGCTGCGGATGATGAAGCCGGAGCAGAAGATCCTGTTCATTACCGGCTTCACCAGCGACCCGGTCGAGCAGGCGTTGCTCGATGAGCCGGGCACGGCGTTGATGTTCAAGCCGTTCTCGCTGCAGACGCTGGTCGTGCAGATTCAGCGCATGTTGCAGGCCTGATAGGGGGGCTCAGAGCCCCTGCTGCAGGTAGGGGTCGTCCGGGTTCTGCCGTTCCAGTTCGGCCAGCAGGACCTGGACATTCTGCAGTTGGCCGGTTTCCTTCCAGTACTCGATCAGCAACACCCGCGCCCGGCGGTTGGCGGGCTGGCGGTTGAGCACGGTTTCCAGCTGCTTCTGCGCTGCATCTATTTGCTCAAGCTGGTGCAGGGTGACGGCCAGGGTATAGCGGTATTCGTTGTTTTCCGGTTCCAGCTCGACCGCGCGGGCCAAGGCCAGCAGGGCGTATTCCTGTTGCTCGTGGCGGGTCAGCCACAGCCCGAGTTCGTATTGCAGGAACGCCGAGTCGGGGCGCAGCGCCAAGGCCTTGGCCAGTACTTCGCGGGAGGCGTCGTGGTGGCCTTGCTGTTCCAGCAGGCGCACCTGGGTGGCCAAGGCGTCCAGCCCCTCGGGCGCCACCGCCAGGCTGCGTTGCAGGGCCCTGGTGGCCGCGTCGTAGGCTTGCTCATGCATGTACAGGCGGGCCAGGTGCACCTGGGCCGCGGCGTCGTCAGGCTGTTGTTCCAGGGTCTGCTCGTATTGCTCCAGGGCATCCTGCAAGGGGCCAAAGTACAGGCCGATGGCGTCGGGGTCGAGGCCCAGCAGCGCGTCTACCGCAGCGAAACGCACGCTTTGCTCGTCATCTTCCAGCAGCGGGCCCAGCACCAGGCTGCGCTGGGCGGCCGGCAGCAGGCGGCGGATGCTGGCGATGGCGGCGCGGCGGACCAGTGGGTCGGCGTGCTCCAGGTCTTGCTGGGCCAGCTTCAGTGCCTGTGGCGACGGATAATGGGGCAGTTCGGCGTACAGCGCGGCGCGGCGGATCGCTGGCAGGTCGTCGCGTTGCAGCTGCTGGTAGAGCACCCGGGCGGCGCCCGGCAGGCCGTCGTGGGCCTGGCGCAGGGCCTTGGCGTAGCTGTGCGGCGGCAGGCTGGGCGCCGCGGGCTGCTGGTCACGCCACAGGTAGCCGATCGCGATGGGCAGTACCAGTACAAGCAGCAGGGCGATCTGGATCAGGTGGCGTCGTTGCATCTGGCGGTCCGGGGTGGCGGTACCGCAGAGCTTGGGGCAGGCGGGGGGCAATTGCAATGATGGGGGCTCGCGGGGTGGCTGTTGGGTGTTTGGCGATGGTTTTGCAGCGCCTATGAGACCGAGCGCCGCCCGCGCGGCGCTCGATCTCACAGGCGCTGCAACTTTTCTGTCGAACACCCGACAGCTCCTGTCATTGTCCCCCCTTCCCATGTCAGCCCGCCCCACCTCGATCCATTAGCGTTCCGAGCATTTCCGACTGGCTAAAGCAGGATGCTTACCAATGCTCTTCAACGAACTCATGGCAGCGCTCTCCACCCGTGCGATCCGACTCCAGCGCGAGGAGGCCGACCTGATCGTCGAAGGCGATGAAGACACCCTCGATGACGCCCTGTGGGATGCATTGGCGGCCCACAAGCCGGCGCTGCTGGAGATGCTCGCCGGCCTGGACCACGGTTGGCTGAGCCCGGCGTTGCGCATTACCCCCGACATGCTGCCCCTGGCCGGCCTCGACCAGGCGGCCATCGACCGCATCGTCGCCACCTTGCCCGGCGGCGCGGCCAACCTGCAGGACATCTACCCGCTGGCACCGCTGCAGGAGGGCATGCTCTACCACCACCTCACGGCGGCCGAGGGCGACCCCTACGTGCTGCAGGCGCAGTTGCGCTTTGCCAGCCCCGCGCGCCTGCTGGCGTTCGCCGAGGCGCTCGACTGGGTGATCCAGCGCCACGACATCCTGCGCACGGCGCTGGCCTGGGAATACCTCGACCAGCCGCTGCAGGTGGTGTGGCGCAAGGCGCCGCTGGTCTGCGAGGCCGTCGAGCTGAACGACGACGGGGATGCGCTGGGACAGTTGCGCGAGCGCTTCGACACCCACCGCTATCGCATGGACCTGGGCCAGGCGCCGCTGTTGCGTCTGGTGCATGCCCAGGCCCGCGACGGCGAGGTTCTGGCCTTGCTGCTGTTCCATCACACCGTCATGGATCACACCGGGCTGGATATCGTACGCCGCGAGATCCAGGCCTACCTGGCGGGTGAGGGCGAGCGACTGCCGGTCCCGGTGCCGTTCCGCGACCTGCTGGCCAGAAGTCGGCAGGCCCAGGATGAACAGGCCCATGAGGCCTTCTTCGGCGCCATGCTCGCCGATATCGACGAGCCGACCCTGGCCTTTGGCGTCCAGGAGGTGGCCGGCCAGGCCATGGAGGAAGCCAGGCTGACCCTGGCTTCCGGCTTCAGCCAGCGCCTACGGGCCCAGGCCAGGCTGCTCGGGGTGAGCCCGGCCAGTATCATGCACCTGGGGCTGGCGCGCCTGCTGGGGGCGTTGTCTGGACGTGAGTCGGTGGTGTTCGGCAGTGTGCTGCTCGGGCGCATGGAGGCGGGTGAGGGCGCCGAACAGGCCCTGGGGATGTTCATCAACACCTTGCCGCTGCGCGTCGACCTGCGCGGGCAGGGCGTGCGTGAGGCGCTGTTGGTCACCCATCGGCAACTGACGGCGTTGCTCGGCCATGAGCAGGCGCCCCTGGCCCTGGCCCAGCGCTGCAGCGGCGTGCTGGCACCGACGCCGCTGTTCAACAGCATGCTCAACTACCGCCACAGTGCCGCGGGCGATGCGGCCGAGGTGATCGCGGTGGCGCCGGGCATCGATGTGGTGGGGGCCGAGGAACGCACCAACTACCCTTTGAGCCTGGCCGTCGACGACCTGGGCGAGGACCTGCGCCTGACGGTCCAGGCGCTCGCCGAGTGGGGCGCCGAGCGCGTGTGCGGGCAGTTGCGGCAAGTCTTCGAAGGGCTGGTGGAGGCGCTCGAGCAGCAGCCCGAGCGGCCTTTGCTGGACCTGCCGGTGCTGACGGTCGAGGAACGCCATCACCTGCTGGTGGACTGCAATGACACGGCGGTCGACCATGACCTGGACCTGCCGCTGCACGCCCTGTTCGAACACCAGGCGCAGCTGCGCCCCAGCGCCGTTGCGCTGGAGGCCGATGGCGAGAGACTGAGCTATCGCCAACTCGACGAGCAGGCTAACCGCCTGGCCCATCACCTGATCGAACTTGGGGTAAAACCTGACGACCGGGTGGCGATCTGCATCGAGCGCGGCGTGTCGATGGTGGTCGGCCTGCTGGCCATCCTCAAGGCGGGTGGCGCCTACGTGCCGCTCGATCCGGGTTACCCGGCCGGGCGCATCCGTCATATGCTCGAAGACAGCGCGCCGCTGGCGGTGCTGGTCCACAGCGCTACCCGCGAGGTAGCGGGCGAGGTGGCGGTACCGCAGGTCGACCTCGACCAGCCGACCTGGGAAGCCTTGCCGGCCACCCGCCCACGGGTGGCCGGGCTCACCCCACGGCACCTGGCCTATGTGATCTACACCTCTGGCTCCACCGGCACGCCCAAGGGGGTGATGGTCGAGCACCGCAGCGTGGTCAACCTGGTGCGCTGGGCCGCCGGGCTGTGCCCGACCAGCGCTGACGGCGCGCTGCTGCACAAGACGCCGATCAGTTTCGACGCCTCGGTGTGGGAGCTGTTCTGGCCGCTGGGCAGCGGGTTGCGCCTGGTGCTGGCGCGAGCGGACGGCCAGCGCGACGCGGATTATGTCGCACGGGAGATCATCGAACGGCAGGTCAGCGTGGTGCAGTTCGTGCCGGCGCTGTTGCAGCAGTTCGTCGAGCAGGCGCGCAGCGCGCAGTGCACGAGCCTGACCGATATCGTTTGCGGTGGCGGCGAGCTGACCGAGTCCTTGGCGCGCCAGGTGCGCGAGCGACTGCCGCAGGTGCGCCTGCACAACGTCTACGGACCCACCGAAACCACGGTCGACTGCACCGTCTTCACCCTGGAGCCCGGACAACCTGTGCCCCACGGCGCGCTGCCGATCGGCCGACCCATCGACAATACCCGCCTGTACGTCCTCGACGACGCCGACCAGCCGCTGCCGTGGGGCGTGGCCGGGCACTTGCACATCGGTGGCGCGGGGGTGGCGCGGGGCTATCTGGGGCTGGCCGGGCAGCAGGCCGAGCGCTTTATCGACAGTCCGTTCGTAGAGGGCGAGCGCCTGTACCGCAGCGGTGACCTGGTGCGTCAGCGCGCGGACGGGAACCTGGCGTTCATTGGCCGTAACGACCATCAGGTCAAGCTGCGCGGCCTGCGTATCGAACCGGGCGAGATCGAGGCCTGCCTGAACCGTCTGCCTGGCGTGCGCGAGGCGCTGGTGCTGGTTCACCAGCACCCGCACAGCGGCCCACGCCTGGTGGCCTACCACAGCGGTCAGGCCCAGGTCGCGCAAGGGCTGCGTGAGCATCTGCTGGGGCAATTGCCCGAGTACATGTTGCCGGCACTGTTCATCCACCTTGAGGCCATGCCGTTGACACCGAACGGCAAGGTCGACCGCAAGGCCCTGCCGGCGCCCGAGGCGCCGACGCGGCAGTACCAGGCACCCGAGGGGCCGGTCGAGACCGCCCTGGCGGCGATCTGGACTGACCTGCTCGGGGTCGAGGCGGTAGGCCGAGACGACAACTTCTTCGAGTTGGGCGGTCACTCGCTACTGGCGGTGCGTCTGGTCGAACGCATGCGCCAGCAGGCGCTGCAAGCCGATGTGCGGGTGCTGTTCAGCCAGCCTACCCTGGCAGCGCTGGCCGCATCGGTGGGCGGGCATGCGGCCGTCGCCGTGCCGGCCAACCGCATCCCCGCCGATTGCACGCGGATCACCCCGGATATGCTGCCCCTGGCCAGCCTCGACCAGGACGCCATCGATGCGCTGGTGCGGCAGATCCCCGGTGGCCTGGCCAATGTCCAGGATATCTACGGCCTGGCGCCGTTGCAGCAGGGCATTCTCTACCATCACCTGGCCAGTGAAGGCGCCGACCCCTATGTGGTGCAGGCGCGTTTCGCCTTTGCCGGGCAAGCCGAGCTGGACGCGTTCGTCGCGGCACTGAACCAGGTCATCGTCCGTCACGACATCCTGCGCACCAGCCTGCACTGGCAGGGCCTCGACGAGGCGGTGCAGGTGGTCTGGCGCGAGGCGCCGCTGGTGCCGAGCCCGGCGCTGGAGACGCTGCGGCTCGACCTGGGGCAGGCGCCACTGTTGCGCCTGAACAGCCAGGTCCAGGCCGGGCGCCTGGAGGCGACCCTGCTGCTGCACCATATCCTCCTCGACCACACTGCCGTGGAGCAACTGGTGGCCGAGATCGGTACCTTGCTGCAAGGGCAGACGGCGCTGCCGGACAGCGTGCCGTACCGCAACTATGTGGCCCAGGCGCGCCTGGGCGCCGATCCGCGGGCCGACGAGGCGCTGTTCCGCGAGCTGCTGGGCGATATCGATGCGCCGACCGAGGTGTTCGGATTGCGTGAGGCCGAGGTTGATACTCGCCAGGTCGGTGAAACCCGTCAGTCGTTGGAACCGGAACTGGGCGCACGCCTGCGTGGCCAGGCGAGGACGCTGGGGATCAGCGTGGCCAGCCTGGTGCACCAGGCCTGGGGCCAGGTGCTGGCGCAGTTGTCCGGCCGCGAGGAAGTGGTATTCGGCACCGTGCTGCTCGGTCGCCTGCAGGGCGGCGAGGGCGCCGACCGGGCGCTGGGCATGTTCATCAATACCTTGCCGCTGAGGGTCAGCGTGGGGGCTGCGGGCGTTGCCGATGGCGTGCGTCTGACCCATCAACGCCTGGCGCGCCTGCTGGCCCACGAACAGGCGTCCCTGGCCCTGGCCCAGCGTTGCAGTGGCGTGCCGGCGTCCCAGGCGCTGTTCACCAGCTTGTTGAACTATCGCCACAGTGCCGGCCAACCCGCCCAGGGGCCGGCTTGGGCCGGGATCGAGCTGCTGACCGCGCAGGAACGCAGCAATTATCCGCTGGTGGTCAGCGTCGACGATTACGGTAATGACTTCAGGTTGACGGTGCAGGTCGTGGCGCCAGTGGACGGTGGCCGGGTCTGTCAGCTGCTGCGCATGGCGCTGCTGCAACTGGTCACGGCGCTGGAACAGGCGCCGATGAGCGCCTTGCACAGCCTGCATCGCTTGCCGGAGGCGGAGCGTGAGCGCGTGGTGCAGCAGTTCAACGGCACGGCACGGGACTACCCGCGTGACCTGGCCGTGCACCGGTTGTTCGAAGCCCAGGCCGTGAATTCACCGGATGCACTGGCGGCAGTCCATGGTCAGCGTCGATGGACTTTTGCCCAGCTCGAGTCCCAGGCCAATCGTCTGGCCTATTACCTGCTTGAACAGGGCGTTCGGGCCGGTGACCGCGTGGCCTTGCTGCTGCCTCGCTCGTTCGATCTGCTGGCGGCCCAGCTGGCGGTGAGCAAATGCGCGGCGGTGTACGTGCCGCTGGACGGCAATGCGCCGGTCGAGCGTCAGGCGTTCATGGTGGCCGACAGCCAGGCGCGGTTGCTGCTGACCCACAGCGACCAGCCGCAAGCGGAGGGGGCGCGCCGGGTCGAACTCGACCGCCTCGACCTGAGCGGCTACGCGGATGCGCCGTTGGGCCTGGCGGTGGACGCCGGCAGCGCGGCGTACATCATGTACACCTCCGGTTCCACCGGTACACCGAAAGGCGTGCAGGTGCCGCACCGGGCCATCGCGCGCCTGGTGATCAACAACGGCTTTGCCGATTTCAACCGCCAGGACCG
>NZ_JAJSRC010000019.1:0-121745 GCF_021283245.1 Pseudomonas sp. NMI760_13
CAGAACGACACCTTCATCATGCAGGCGACGGGTTCGAGCAAGAGCTTCGCCGGTGGTGCCGGCAACGACGTGTACTACCTGCATGGCGCGGCCGGCGTGTTCGAGCAGGCCGGTGGCGGCATCGACGAGGTGCGCACCTCCCTGGCCAGCTACACCCTGACCAACGAAGTGGAAAACCTCACCTACATCGGCTCTGGCAATTTCACCGGTTATGGCAATGCCGGCAACAACGTGATTGTCGGTGGCGCTGGCAATGACACCTTGTTTGGCGGTGCCGGTGCCGACCGTTTCGTCGGCGGCGCGGGTATCGACACTGTTTCGTATGGCGACAGCACTGCCGGCATTCTCCTGAATCTCAAGACCGGCGTGCATGGCGGTATCGCCGAGGGCGATACCTTCGAGGGCATCGAGAAGTTCGTCGGCTCGTCGTCGGGCGATGTCTTTGTGGCCAACGACCAGCCCAACGACTTCAATGGCTCGCTAGGTGTCGATCTGTTGACGTTCGCCGGCGAGGGCGCTGGGGTTACGCTCGATCTGAACGCTACCGGTAATGACCTGTTCACCAGTATCGAGAGTTTCGAGGGTACGGCGTTCAACGATACGTTCGTGGGGACCACTGCGAACGAGAACTTCATTGGCGGTGCTGGCGCGGATGTGATCAATGGTGGGTCCGGTCGGGATTCGGCCTGGTACATCTCGAGCAATGCCGGCGTGTCGATCGATCTTGCCGCAGGTACTGTGGCTGGCGGGCATGCCGAGGGTGATGTGCTGAGTGGAATCGAAGGGCTGGCGGGCTCCGCGTTCGCCGATGTGCTCAATGGCGATGCCGGTGCGAACACGCTCTATGGCGCCGAAGGCGACGATGTCATCAATGGCGGTGCGGGCAATGACATCCTCTACGGGGATGGCATCTACTCCACCGATTTCGGTGCCCTGGCGCGCCCGGCGAACACCCAGGTCGCGCAGGCGGATGTCGTCAATGGCGGTGACGGCGACGACACCATCACCGGTGCGCTGAACGACACGGGTTCCGTCTACCATGGTGATGCCGGCAACGACACCATCCAGACCACCAACGGCAAGGCGTATGGCGATGATGGCAACGATCGCCTGGTTGGTAACGGTTTTGCCTACGAACTCTATGGTGGCGCCGGCGCCGATCGCCTGGACATGATGTCGGCCGGCTACGCTTTCGGTGGCGAGGGCAGCGATGTCTACACGATCTACTCCAAGGCGGGCGTGGTGATCCAGGATACCGGTAGCGCAGGTGTCGACGTGGTGGTGCTGAAGAACATCCAGACCTTCCAGGATGTCGTGGTGCAGAACGATGGCGTCAATGCCTTCATCTTCTCCAAGGCTGACTGGAATGCCGGCAACCTCGATTCGGGGGTGATGCTCAGCAACTGGTACGCCGGCTCGAACACCATCGAGTCGTTCCAGACCAACAACGGCGACACCTTCACCATCACCTGACAGGCAAGCGGCGTCTGACAGCGTCCGCAGGCGGCCAAGCCTTGCCGCTGTCAGACGCTCGCCGCCGAGATTTTGTCTCTCTGACAGCGTGCTTTTCGGCAAAGGCCCCGTAAACCGGGGCCTTTGTCGTTTCTGTGGTAATTGGCGCGAAACTTGCTCGAAGCTTCGTACAGCCACGGCGACCGGCAATCGATCGCCCGTGCAGCGGAGGATGACTGTGGACAAGATGCTTTACGTGGCCATGACCGGCGCCAGCCAGAACGCGCTGGCGCAGAAGGCCCATGCCAACAACCTGGCGAACGTTTCCACCAACGGCTTCCAGCGTGATCTGGAGCAGGCCCGTTCGATGCCGGTGTTCGGCGACAGCTTTCCGGCGCGTGCGTTTGCCATGAGCGAACGGCCGGCCACCGATTTCAGTGCCGGTCCGCTGGTGGAAACCGGTCGCGAGCTGGACGTGGCGGTCAGCGGCAACGGCTTCATTGCCGTGCAGGCCCCCGATGGCAGCGAGGCCTACGTGCGCACTGGCGGCCTGAACATTGACGCCCTCGGTGTGTTGCGCGCCGGCAACGGCATGGCGGTAATCGGCAATGGCGGTCCGATCGCCATCCCACCGGAGCAGAAGGTCGAGATCGGCGATGACGGCACCATCAGCATCCGCGCCATGGGCGAGGACCCGCGGGTGATGGCCGAGGTCGACCGAATCAAGCTGGTCAACCCTGACATCAAGGGCATGATCAAGGGCCAGGACGGGCTGATCCGTACCGCCAGCGGCCAGCCGGCCGACATGGACGTGAACGTGCGCGTGGTGTCGGGATTCCTCGAAGGCAGTAACGTCAATGCCGTGGAGGAAATGACATCGGTGCTGGCGCTGTCCCGACAGTTCGAGTTGCACGTCAAGATGATGAAAGCGGCCGAGGAAGGCGATCAAGCCATGGCTCGGGTTTTGCAGATCGGCTAATCACATTTGAACGGGTGCCGTAAAACAGGCGCACGAGGAGAACACTAAATGCTTCCGGCTCTTTGGGTCGCTAAAACCGGCCTTTCCGCCCAGGATACCAACCTGGCGGTCATCTCGAACAACCTGGCCAACGTCTCGACCACTGGCTTCAAGCGTGATCGCGCCGAGTTTCAGGACCTGCTGTACCAGATCAAGCGCCAGCCCGGTGCGCAGTCCACCCAGGACAGCGAGCTGCCTTCGGGCCTGCAGGTCGGTACCGGTGTACGTATCGTCGGCACCCAGAAGAACTTCCAGACCGGCAGCCTGCAGACGACCGAGAATCCGCTGGACATGGCGGTCAACGGTCGTGGCTTCTTCCAGGTGCTGCAGCCTGACGGCACCGTCTCCTATACCCGTGACGGTACCTTCCACCTGAACTCCGACGGCCAGGTCGTCACCGCCAACGGCTTCGCCCTGGAACCTGCGGTCGTCGTACCGCCGGATGCCCAGACCTTCACTGTCGGCCAGGACGGCACGGTGTCGATCACTACCCCTGGCAACCCGGCCGCGCAGGTCATCGGCAACATCCAGACCGCCGACTTCATCAACCCGGCGGGCTTGCAGGCCATCGGCGGCAACCTGTTCCTCGAGACCGCCGCCAGCGGTGCGCCGCAGATCGGCACGCCTGGCCTGAACGGTTTCGGCCCCACCCTGCAGAAAACCCTGGAGGCGTCCAACGTCAGCACCGTGGAAGAAATGGTCAACATGATCACCACCCAGCGCGCCTACGAGATGAACTCCAAGGTCATCTCCGCCGCCGACAAGATGCTGTCGTTCGTCACCCAGCAGCTGTAAGCCCTGGCGGTCCGATCAAGGCGGGCCGCTGATCATCCGCTCGCTGTTGCAGCGCCTGTTTCACCATGAGGTAAGTGTCATGAGCCGTCTGTTGTCCGTATTCGCCCTGGGGGGGGTGGTGTTGCTGGCTGGTTGCGTTGCGCCGACGCCCAAGCCAAACGACCCGTATTATGCGCCGGTCTTGCCGCGCACCCCGTTGCCGGCGGCGGCCAACAACGGCTCGATCTACCAGGCCGGTTTCGAGCAGGGTCTGTACACCGATCGCAAGGCGTTCCGGGTCGGTGACATCATCACCATCACCCTGAACGAGCGTACCTCGGCGAGCAAGAACGCCGGTTCCCAGATCCAGAAGAACAGCAAGGCCGATATCGGCCTGACCTCGCTGTTCGGCACCGTGCCCAACACCAACAACCCGCTGGGCAGCGGCGACCTCACGCTTGAAGCCGGTTACAGCGGCGACCGCTCCACCAAGGGCGACAGCAAGGCCACCCAGGGCAACACCCTGACCGGTTCCATCACGGTGACCGTGGCCGAGGTGCTGCCCAACGGCATCATCGCCGTGCGCGGCGAGAAGTGGATGACGCTGAACACCGGCGAGGAACTGGTGCGCATTGCCGGCCTGATTCGTGCCGACGACATCGCCACCGACAACACCGTGCCGTCCACCCGCGTGGCCGACGCGCGCATCACCTATTCGGGCACCGGCTCGTTCGCCGATGCCAGCCAGCCCGGTTGGCTGGACCGTTTCTTCATCAGCCCGCTCTGGCCTTTCTGAGTACGGATGACCATGTTCAACGCTAGGCGGTTGATTGCCGCGACCCTGCTTCTGTCCTGTGCGTTCGGTGCTCACGCCGAGCGCCTGAAGGATATCGCCAGCATTTCCGGCGTGCGCGCCAACCAGCTGATCGGCTACGGCCTGGTGGTGGGCCTCAACGGCACGGGTGACCAGACCACCCAGACACCGTTCACCCTGCAGACCTTCAACAACATGTTGTCGCAGTTTGGTATCAAGGTGCCGCCGGGGTCGGGCAACGTGCAGTTGAAGAACGTTGCCGCCGTGTCGGTGCATGCCGACTTGCCGGCATTCGCCAAGCCCGGCCAGGTGGTCGATATCACCGTGTCTTCCATCGGCAACTCCAAGAGCCTGCGTGGCGGCAGTCTGTTGATGACGCCGCTCAAGGGTATCGACGGCAACGTCTACGCCATCGCCCAGGGCAATCTGGTGGTGGGTGGCTTTGATGCCGAAGGTCGCGACGGCTCGAAGATCACCGTCAACGTTCCGTCGGCCGGTCGCATTCCCGGCGGGGCCTCGGTCGAGCGCGCGGTGCCGAGCGGATTCAACCAGGGCAATAGCCTGACGCTCAATCTCAATCGTCCGGACTTCACCACCGCCAAGCGCATCGTCGACAAGGTCAACGAGCTGCTCGGCCCGGGCGTGGCCCAGGCCGTCGATGGCGGTTCGGTGCGGGTCACCGCGCCGATGGACCCGAGCCAGCGCGTGGACTACCTGTCCATACTCGAGAACCTCGAGATCGATCCGGGCCAGGCGGTGGCCAAGGTCATCATCAACTCGCGCACCGGGACCATCGTCATCGGCCAGAACGTCAAGGTGTCGCCGGCGGCGGTTACTCACGGCAGCCTGACCGTGACCATCACCGAAGATCCGATCGTCAGCCAGCCGGGGCCGTTCTCCAATGGTCAGACCGCGGTGGTGCCGCGTTCGCGGGTCAACGCCGAGCAGGAAGCCAAGCCGATGTTCAAGTTCGGCCCGGGCACCACGCTGGATGAGATCGTCCGTGCGGTGAACCAGGTCGGCGCGGCGCCGAGCGACCTGATGGCCATCCTCGAAGCGCTGAAGCAGGCTGGTGCGTTGCAAGCCGACCTGATCGTGATCTGAGGACGCCAGGGATGAATTCGAAGAGTCTTGTTTCCAGTCAGGCCGACAGCGGCGCCTACACCGACCTCAATCGCCTGGGCTCGCTCAAGCGCGGGGATCGCGACAGCGAGGGCAACATCCGCAAGGTGGCCCAGGAGTTCGAGTCGTTGTTCATCAGCGAGATGCTCAAGGCGTCGCGCAAGGCCAGCGATGTGATGGCTGACGAAGACAGCCCGATGAACAGCGACACGGTCAAGCAGTACCGCGACATGTACGACCAACAGATGGCCGTGAGCATGTCGCGCGAAGGGGGTGGTATCGGCCTGCAGGATGTGCTGGTGCGCCAGCTGTCGAAGAACAAGGCCGCGCGCCCGAACACCAGTCCGTTTCCCCGGATCGAAGGGCAGGCGCCGGCATTGTGGGCCTCGAAAGTGGCCGAGCCCGCGCACATGGTCGAGAGTGCCGCTACGCGTAACGATGTGGCTGCGCTCAATGCGCGGCGCCTGGCGCTGCCTGGCAAGCTCACCGATCGCTTGCTGTCCGGCATCGTGCCGTCCGCTGGCAATGCCGTCGCCAATGCCACGGCACTGCCTGGGCGTGGCGATATCCCGCCCGGTGGCGTGGCCGTCGGCGACTGGGAGCCGGCCCGCAGCTTCGCGGCGCCAGGTGGCAACCTGCAGATTCTCGGTCGGGCCGTGGCCCAGCCGCCGCTGGCACCGAAAAAGGCCTTCGCCGACAGCGACGCCTTCGTCGCCACCATGCTGCCGATGGCCGAGCAGGCCGCCAAGCGCATCGGTATCGATCCGCGCTACCTGGTGGCCCAGGCCGCGCTGGAAACCGGCTGGGGCAAGTCGGTCATGCGCAACCCCGATGGCAGCAGCAGTCACAACCTGTTCGGCATCAAGGCCACCGGCAGCTGGCAGGGCGGCGAGGCGCGGGCGATCACCAGCGAGTTCCGCAATGGCCAGTTCGTCAAGGAGACCGCGGCGTTCCGTTCCTACGACAGCTACCAGGACAGCTTCCACGACCTGGTGAGCCTGTTGCAGAACAATTCGCGCTATCAAGATGCAGTGCGGGCGGCCGATAAACCAGAACAGTTTGTGCGGGAGTTGCAGAAGGCCGGTTACGCCACCGACCCCAACTACGCCAGCAAGATCTCGCAGATCGCAAAACAGATGAAGTCGCAGCAGAGCTACGCAATGCTCGGTACCACCACGAAACTTTAAGGGCAGGAAACCATGGCGAGTTTGATCAATATCGGTATGTCTGGCCTGGGCGCCGCCCAGTCCGGGATGTACACCCTGGGTAACAACATCGCCAATGCCGATGTGGAAAGTTACTCTCGCCAGCAGATCGTCCAGAAGACCAAGGGTGGCCAGCAGGTCGGCCAGGTGTTCATCGGCACCGGCACCACGCTGTCCGATGTGCGCCGGGTGTACAACGCCTTCCTCGAGAACCAGCTGCGTTCCACCACGTCGCTGTCCAGCGACGCGAACGCCTACCTCAACCAGATCGGCCCGCTGAACAATGCCCTGTCCAGCGCCGACACCGGTATCACCGCGGCGCTCAAGAGCTTCTTCAGCGCGATGCAGGACGCCTCGGCCAAGCCCACCGAGGATGCCTCGCGGCAATTGCTGCTGACCAGCGCCCAATCGCTTGCCAAGCGTTTCAACAGCCTGTCGGCGCAGTTCAACCAGCAGAACAGCAACATCAACACCAACATGGCGGCGACGGCCGACCAGATCAACAAGCTGACCGCGACGATCTCCGAGTACAACCAGCAGATTGTCAAGATGACCGCCATCACCGGCAAGCCCAACGACCTGCTCGACCAGCGCGACGGCGCGGTGCGCGAGTTGAACAAGCTGATCGGCGTGGACGTGGTCGAGCGTGACGGCAACTACGACATCTACCTGAAGAACGGCCAGTCGCTGGTGCTGGGCAACACCACCCAGACCCTGGGCGTGGAGCCTGCGGCGACCGACCCGTCGCGGATGAACCTGGTGCTCAATCGCGGCTCGACCAAGATGGACATCACCGACAGCACCACCGGCGGCGAGCTGGGCGGTCTGCTGCGCTACCGCAAGGACACCCTGGACCCTGCGCTCAACGAGCTGGGCCGTGTGGCCCTGGTGGTGGCCGATGCGATCAACAGCCAGCTGGCCCAGGGCATCGACAAGAACGGCGAGTTCGGCGCGACCCTGTTCGGCGACATCAACAGCGCCGCCGCCATGGCCGGGCGCAGCGTGGCCAAGCTGGGTAACAGCCCCGGTTCCGGCAACCTCGATGTGAACATCAAGGATACCGGCAAGCTGACCACCAACGACTACCAGGTGACGTTCACCAGCGCCAACGAGTTCACAGTACGTCGTCTGCCTGACAACACCGAGATGGGCAAGTTCGACATCACTGCCACTCCGCCACCGGTGATCGACGGCTTCAGCCTCAATTTGCGCGGTGGCACGCCGATCGCTGGTGATAGCTTCAAGATCACCCCCACCCGCAATGCCGCGGCCAGCATCGAGACGGTGCTCACCGATCCCAAGCGCCTGGCGATGGCCAGCCCGCTGACCGCTACCAGCGGCTCGGGCAACAAGGGCACCGGGCAGATCGGCCAGCCCACGCTGACCTCCGAGCTGGACATCTACGATGCCGCCCAGCGCGCCGACCTGCAGACGGGGCTCAAGTACTCGACGCCGGTCAAGCTGGTGTTCGGTGACGAGAAGACCTCGCCCCAGACCTACACCATGTTCGATGCCAAGGGCAGCCCCATCGGCAGCGGCACGATCATCCCCGGCCAGGAGAACAAGCTGCAGCTGTCCGTGCCGATGGTCGATGGCAGCGGCAACCCGATCAACGACGCCAGCGGCACGCAGAAGAAGTTCACCTTCGAGATGACCGTCGCTGGCGCCCCGAAGGGCGGCGACAACTACACCGTCTCGCTGACCGGTGCCGGCTCGGCCGACAACCGCAACGCCCAGTCGGTGATCAACCTGCAGACCAAACCCACCGTCGATACCGGTGCCGACGGCAAGGGCATCAGCTTCACCGATGCCTACGCCAAGCTGGTGTCCAACGTCGGTGGCAAGACCAACCAGGCCGAGATGGACAGCAACGCCACCCAGGCGCTGCAATCCTCCGCCCTGACCAGCCGCAACTCGAGCTCCGGCGTGTCCGTGGACGAAGAGGTCGGCAACCTGGTCAAGTTCCAGCAGTACTACACCGCGTCGTCGCAAATCATCAAGGCGGCCCAGGAAACCTTCGCCACTTTGATCAACAGCCTTTAAGGAGCCGTAGACCGTGCGCATCTCCACCCCGCAGTTCTACAACAGCAGCAGCGCCAACTACGAGCGCACCTTCGGCAACGTCAACAAGACGACGCAGGAAGCCAGCGACTTCATTCGCGTGCGCACCGCCGCCGACGATCCGGTCGGCGCCGCGCGCCTGTTGCAGCTCGAGCAGCAGCAGAACATGCTCGACCAGTACAAGGGCAATATCACCAACGTGCGCAACGCGCTGGGCAGCAGTGAAAGCACGCTCAACGCCATCGGTTCGATCCTGCAGCGCGTCAACGAACTGGCTGTCAGCTCCGGCAACGCCAGTTTCACCGACGCCGATCGCAAGGCCAACGCCTCCGAACTGGCCTCGCTGGAAGACCAGCTGTTCTCGTTGATGAACAGCAAGGACGAGAACGGTAAGTACCTGTTCTCCGGCTCCAAGGGCGATACCCAGCCTTACGTGCGCAACTCCGACGGCACCTACAGCTACCAGGGCGACCAGAGCAACCTGATGCTGCAGGTCGGCGACATGCTCAGCCTGGCCGCCAACGAGACCGGCTACAGCGCCTTCGAGCAGGCGCTCAACACCAGCCGCAGCGAGACCCGCCTGACCGCGCCGGCCACCGATGACGGCCGGGTCAGCCTGTCCAACGGCCAGGTGTCCGGTAACACCACCTACAACGACCGCTTCCGCAGTGGCGAACCCTACAGCGTCCAGTTCACCAGCAGCACCGAGTACAAGATCCTCGATGCCGGCGGCAACGATGTGACCCTGGAAGCCAGCCAGGGTGGCAAGTTCGATCCCAAGGGTACCAATACCACCATCAGCTTCCGCGGTGTCGACCTGCGCCTGAAGATCAGCTTCCAGGCGGGTGACGAAGCCAACCCGGATGCCGCCATCGCCGGTCACAGCTTCAACCTGAGCTCCAAGGCCGATTCGATCGCCGGTACCCGCAGCCCGGGCAATACCTCGTCGGCGCAGATCACCGATGCGACCATCAGCGACCCGACCGCCTACAAGGCTGCGTTCCCGGGGGGCGGCGCGGTGCTGAAGTTCACCAGCGCCACCGATTTCGAGCTGTATGCCTCGCCGATGACCGCCGACAGCCGTCCGATCTCCAGCGGCACGCTCAGTGGCACCACGGCCACTGCTGCCGGTGTGACGTTCGACCTGGCAGGCGCTCCGAATGCCGGCGACTCGTTCGCGGTCAAGGCGGACACCCATCAGAACCAGAACATCCTCAACACCATCAGCCAACTGCGGACCGCGTTGAGCACCCCGCAGGACAATGATCCGGTGGCGCGGCAGAACTTCCTCGCCGCGCAGGACGCGGCGCTGGGCAATATCGCCAGCGGCATGAACCAGGTGTCGTCGTCGATCTCTGCCATCGGTGGTCGTGGCCAGGCGCTGGATGTACAGGCTGAAACCAACGAGGCGCTTGCTGGCGAGAACACCAAGACACAAAGTTCGATCCGCGAGAGCGATCCGGCCGAAGTGATGCTGCGCCTGGAAATGCAGAAGAACATGCTGCAGGCCTCGATGCAGTCCTTCGCCAAGATCGCCGGCCTGTCGCTGGTCAACTACATCTGATCCACGAAGCCGTCTCGTCCGCCTTTCGGCAGGGTGAGGCGGCTCCTCGAAGGTGCCATGGGCCTGACCAGACGCCCGGCAGGGCATCCAGCCCTGTCAGCGAACCTTTGCCTTGAGTGAGTACCCGTGAGCGCACAACCCCTCGTCAGTATTGCCATTCCCGCGTTCAATCCTGAGTTTTTCCGCAGCACGTTGGCCAGCGCGATCGCCCAGGATTACCCGAATCTGGAGATCGTCGTATGCGACGACAGCCCCGGGGGCGAGATCGAGGCGATCTGCGATGAGCTGCGGGTCACTTCGCCAGCTCCCTTGCGCTACGTACGCAACCCGGTGCGCCTTGGTTTCGCCCGCAACCTGCTGGCTTGCCTGACGCACGCCTCGGGCGAGCTGATCAAGTTCCTCTGTGACGATGACACGCTGTTTGCCGGCTGTATCAGCCAGCAGGCCAGTGTGCTCGGCGAATCGCAACAGATCAGCATGGTCATCTGCCAGCGCCTGTTGTGCGCCGCCGATGACGTACTATTGCCTTCACGTGCGCTGAACTTCGTGATTTCCGTGCACAGTGCGGTGCTGCACGGCACCGACTTGCTGGAAAGCGTCGCCGATGATGCACCCAACCTGTTCGGTGGCTTGAGCCACGCCTTGCTGCGCCGTGACCAGGTCGCGGCGTACCTGCCCACCCTGGTGCAGGATGGGCAGGGTTTTTCCGCTCGCCTGGACCTGGCGCTCTACGCTTGCGTTCTGCGCAGGGGACAGCTGGCCAGCCTGGAGCAGGTACTGAGCCTGGAACGAGTGCGTCCGGGGCGTCTTAGCCATCAAGGCACCATGGTCGAGGCGTACAAGAGCGACACCCAGTGGCTGCTGCAGATGCTCGCCGAACGTAATGCCGAGCCGGCGCCCGCCCACGGCTGGGTACGCTACATGCCGTTGGCGGACTACCTGGAAAACCCCCAGCAGAAGTGGGACGAGCTCGATCTTCGGCGCTTCTTCGGGGCGCAGATGGCCAACTTCAACCAGCAGATCGGTACCCACAGCCTGAGTTTTGCCGAGCTGTACGCTGAATGGCTCGAGCATCGCCGGCTATCCTCCGGGCAGGAACGGCTCTTGCCCAAACGTGTGGAGCAATGGCCAAGCCAGCCGGGTATCGCGGTGGTGGTGTACTGTGAGGCAGGTGACGAAAAGGTATTGCGTGCGACGCTGGACAGTCTCTGGCAGCAATCCTACCCGACCCAACAAGTCCTGGTAGTGACGCCTGAGGGTTTTGAACGGCCGGTGCAAGACCGTGTTCGTTACCTGGTGCGCGGCGATGCCGAGTTTATCTCGCTCAACCATTGGCTGGCTGACGGTCCGTCACTCGACTGGCTGTTCCTGCTGCGTGCTGGCGACTGCCTGCATACCCATGCGCTGGTGATCATGGCCGAGCGCATGGCGCTGCGTGGTGACAGCCTGTGCCTGTACATCGATGAGGGTGCCAACGACAGCCTCGCCGCGTCGGCACCGATCTTCAAGCCGGACTTCAACCTCGACCTGATGCGCAGCCTGCCCTACGTCGGGCGCCTGTTGGCATTCAACAATGCGGCGGTGCGTGAGCTTGGGGGCTTTGACGTCGGCTTCGAAAGCCTGGCGCCTCACGACCTGCTGTGGCGAATGATCGAGGCTCACGGCCTGCAGGTGGTCGAGCATATCCCAGAGGTGTTGGTGCAGTGCCGACACGGCTATGCCGAATGGCTGGCCGACACTGCAGGCCACGTCCAGGCGCCGCGGGTGCTGGAGGCACACCTGCGGCGCCTGGGTGTGGACGCGCAGGTGCAGGGTATTGCTGGCAGCCTGATGACCCGGGTCACCTACCTGCACCCCCAGGTCGCGAGCGTGTCGATCATCATTCCTGCCGTTGGCGACCTGGCGGTGCTGGTGCGGTGCGTCGAGTCTGTGCTGGCCAGTACCGCGCATCCCGATTTCGAGGTGGTGCTGGTCGCCAGCGTCGGGACGTCGGATGATGTGCGTGCCTGGCTCGACGGCTTGCGGGATCTGGGTAGTGAGCAATTGCGGGTACTCGAGAGTGCCGCCCAGGGTCGAGCGCAGAGTTTCAACGAGGGCAGTGTATACGCTCGGGGCGACTACCTGTTGCTGCTGGATGCCGGCTGCGTGCTGTTCGAACCGCAGTGGTTGTCCGAGCTCCTGCAGCTTGGCCAGCGTCCCGAAGTCGGGATGGTCGGGCCCAAGTTGTTCGACAACAGTGGGGCCGTGGTTTCGGCGGGCCTGGTCCTGGGGATGCAGGCCACGGCGGCCAGTCCATTCCTGGGCTGCCCGGTGAACGAAGACGGCTACATGAACCGGCTGAGCCTGGTACAGAACTGGAGCGCGCTGAGCCTGGACTGCCTGTTGGTGCGGCGTGAACTGTTCGCCGAGCTGGGGGGGCTGGACACTGCCGCGCTGCAGGCATCGCTGCACGACGCCGACCTGTGCCTGCGGGCGCGGGCGGCCGGTTATCTGTCGGTGTGGACGCCGTTCGCGCGTGTGGCCAGGCTGGGCGCCCAGGCGGCCGAGGAAAGCTCGCCGCGAAGCTGGCAGGACGACCGTGATGCCTTGTATGCGCGCTGGCTGGCCTGGGTGGCGAATGATCCGGCCTACAACCGCAACCTCAGCCTCAAGTTGCCGAATTTCAACTTCGACCCTGGATTGCGGGGTGGGTGGGATCCGTTCATCGCGCGGGCCATGCCGTCTGTCCTGGCGCTGCCGAGCAGCACCTCGGCGGTCGGACACTATCGAGTGGTCCAGCCGTTCAATGAGCTGGAGCGGTCGGGCTGGATCCAGGGGCGTATCGACTACAGCGCGCCGGGGCTGATCGACCTCGAGCGGGAAAAGCCCGATGTGGTGATCCTGCAGTGCCGCTACCTGCCCGCCAACGTCAGGGATATCGAACAGTACAAGCGCTTTTCCAGTGCGCGGCGCATCTACGAGCTGGACGACTACATCATCGATCCACCGAAGAAGAACGACCATGCGCGCAACATGCCGAGCAACATGCGTGAGCTGGTCAGCAAGGCGATTTCCCTGTGCGACCGGGTGGTGGTCTCCACCGAGCCACTGGCCGACGCGCTGTCGAGCATGCACCAGGACATCCGTGTCGTCCCCAACATGCTCGCCGCATCGCTGTGGAGCGGACTGACCAGCCAGCGCCAGACCAGCGTACGTCCGCGTGTGGGTTGGGCAGGGGGTACCAGTCACCGCGGTGATCTGGAATTGATGCTGGATGTGATCAAGACCTTGGCCAGCGAAGTCGACTGGGTGTTCTTCGGCATGTGTCCGGAGGCGCTGCTGCCCTACGTCAAGGAGTTTCACACAGGGATCTCGTTCGCGGACTATCCGCGCAAGCTGGCCAGTCTCAACCTGGACCTGGCGGTGGCGCCGTTGGAGCAGAACCTGTTCAACGACTGCAAGAGCAACCTGCGCCTGTTGGAATATGGCGCGTGCGGCTTCCCGGTCATCTGCACCGACACCAAGGCATATGCAGGCTACCTTCCCTGCACGAGGGTTCGCGAGAACACCACCGAGCAGTGGCTGGATGCAATCCGCATGCACCTTGCCGACCCGATGGCCAGCTACCGCCAGGGTGATGCACTACGCGAGGCGGTTCTGCGTGACTACGTACTGAACGAACACCATCTGCAGCATTGGGCCAACGCCTGGCTGGCTGACTGAATCCTGGCGCCTGGCCAAGCCAGGTGCCGAACCCCATGAACAGGTGCCCTATGAACGAAACTACACTTGGGTCGCGTGATGAAGTGACCGTCGTCCTGCTCGGACATGACCAGGCGGATCACCGTGCTCGCGCGGCGCACTACTACCGTCGCTCCGGCGTGCCGTGCCTGGGCCTGGCGTCGTCGGCGGTGGTCGATGCCGCAGCTTTGGTCGAGTTGCTGGCACAGGTGACGACGCCGTTCGTGTGCCTGGCGCTGGATGCCGACTTTGTCCTGGGTGCCGCGCTGGACAATGCTGCACGGTACCTGCATGCCCAGCCGGAGGTGATGGCCGTGCAAGGCCATGCCCTGGCCTATGCGCCGGGCAATAGCCAGCTGACTTATCACAAGGTGGGGGCGGTGTTCTGCACGCAGGCGGGCGAGGGTGTCCTTGATCGGCTGCGACGCCACGCTGACGCCGAGCAACAAGCCTGGCGCGCGGTAATCCGCACGCAGGCGCTGCAGGCCGCACTGGTGTCGCTGCCAGAGGGGCTTGATGTTGCAGGCTGGCGAGTGGCGCTGTCTTGCGCAATCCTGCTACGTGGGACGGTCGCCCATCTCGAGCAGACCGACGTGGTCTGCGAGTCGCGGCCTGAGAGCCTGCCCCCTGCCGTGCGCGAGGAGCGACTGATCCAGACCGTGCGTATCCTGCGCCAGTGGGGTGGTGGGGATCAGGGCGTGCTGTCCGATGATGATGGCTTCGAAACGCTCAATCGCTTCATACGCAAAACCTGGAGCCAGGGCGAACAGCCGCTGCTTTTCACCTCGCGCTGGACCAGCGTGATCGATGACCCGGTGCGTTCGTTCGAACCCAGTCAGCATGTGGAACTGCCTTACTACAGTCGCCCGCTGTTCGATCGGTTGACCGAGGTGGAGTTCCTTTGTCACGCCTGGCCGACCGGCAAGCGCCACCGGCATGCCCTCGAGGGGGCGTGGGTCCGTCAGCGCGACCTGCTGGTGATGCACCCCAATGACACCCGCGAGAGCCTGCAGGAGCGCTACTGGAAAGCGCTGGGGCTGGGCTTGTTCAACCTCCAGGTATGCCGCCGCCTCGAGCCGATGCTGACTGGAGAGGGCAATGCGCATCATGCCCGTGAGATGAATGACTGGATCGCACGCCTGCTTGAGGTGCCGGATAGCGAGACTCGCCACTCCTTGCTCGACACACCATCGGGGCAGGTACTCGCGGCGATCGACGCGGCCACCCCGGACGAAGCAGCGCGCAAGCGAGTGCTGGCCCACCTGGCCGAACACCCGGCGCCACAGATTGCATTTGTCGTGCTTGACCTGGAAAACGATGACCTGGCCTTGCAGGCGACCTTCGACAGCCTGCTGGCCAGTGGCCTGCGCGATTTCAAGCTGGTGGTGCTCAAGGCTGGCAAGCCACCGGCAATTACCACCGCGCGCGATACCTTGCACTTCATCCAGGTCGGCGAGGGCAATTGGGTTTCGCACTTGAACCAGTTGCTGCGCCAGTTGCCCAGTGAGTGGCTGTTGCTGCTCGAGGCGGGCGATGTGCTTCTTGCCGGCGGGTTGATGCGCCTGGCGGTTGAACTTGCCCAGGCCCCGGCTTGCCAGGCTATCGCCGCCGACGAAGTCCAGCGTGACACTGATGGGCGCCTGTTCGCGGTGCGCCGGCCTGGCAGCGACCTGGATCTGTTGCGTAGCCAGCCGGGGCTGATGGCGCGACACTGGCTGGTGCGTCGACAGGCGGTGCTCGACCTGGACGGTTACAACGGCACTGACCCGCAGACCCTGGAGTATGACTTGCTGCTGCGCCTGGTCGAGCATCACGGAGTTGCCAGCCTGGCACACATGGATGACTACCTGGTGGTCAGCCGGCAACCTTCCTCGGTATTTACCGAGGAGGCGCGCAAGATCCTCAATCGCCACCTCACCCAGCTGGGCTATCGTCCTCAGATCAGTGAGCCAGGGGCGGGGGGGCTGGCAATCGACTTCCGCCATAGCGCCACACCGATGGTCAGCATCGTGCTGGCGGGCGAGGTCGAGCCTACCTGGTTGACCGGTATTTTTCAGCGAACTCGCTATCCGCGCTACGAAGTGGTGCTGGCGCTTCCCGGGCAACCTTGCGCAGACCAGGCCGAAGCGCTTCAGGCATTCGGTGGCCGCCTGCGGGTCGTCGCTGGCGAAGCCGGTGCCACGCGTCAGCAACTGCTTGGTCTGGCGGCTGGCGAGGCGCGTGGCGATTACCTGGTGTTGCTGTCGCCGCATTGCCAGGTAATCACGCCTGCCTGGATCGAATCGCTGTTGAACGAGGCGCAGAGGCCAGAGGTTGGCGTTGTCGGCGCCAGCCTGTGGGCGGCTGACGGGACGCTGGCACACGCAGGTTTCGAACTGCTGGCCGGTCCTCGGGTGTATTCGCCCTGGCTGCATCTGTCGCAAGCGGACAGCGTCGCGGTGCAATGGCCACTGTCGGTACGTGCGTGCCCGGCGGTGTCCGATGGTTGCCTTATGGTGAGCAGGGATGCGTTCGAACATTGTGGTGGCCTGCCGCTCGCCGGGGATATCGGCATCGGCTTGAGCCTGGCGGTTCGCGAAGCAGGGTTGTTGGCTGTCTGGACGCCCAAGGCACAATTGCTCGCAGCTGGATTGCCTGCTCTGGATGATGAAGTCGCCACGCTCCTGGCTGCGAAGTGGCCTGCCGCTTTCGTAGGGTCGAGAGGGCTTGATCGCCTGAGCGATGAGCAGGGGCTGTCTGCCTCCCTCGGTTGGCTCGAACAGTTGATTTGACTGGCGCACTCGCCGGCAGCACGGGCATCTGGATCAATGCCAGTCAGTCAAACTGACTGGCATTTTTTCATCTTCGGCGAATGTCAGAGGCTGGATCGCAGGCGTCGAGGCTTTCTTCGACGATGGACCAGCCGTCGATCCTCAGTGACACAGGAATCTGATCCGCATCGTGGCCGAACGAGGCCCATGAAAAATCCGATGCCCTTTCAGGCATCGGATTTTTGCGGTTTGCGATGGGCTATCGAGGTAGGTAGCCCCTGTGTCGATATTACATGGCGCGGTCAGTTCGGCGACCAGGCCAGTTGCCAGTCCTGGAGGTGCGACTCATCCAGCAAGCCGATCTGTTCGGGCTTTCGGATGTGGTCGCGGGTATCGCCGAGGTGGCGTTCGAGCATCTGTGCCCAGGCGTCCAGTTCATTACGTACGTGCATGACATCGAGGTCGACCTGGAATGACTCGACATCGCTGCAGATCACCGCGTGGCCGCAGGCGGCAAATTGCAGTAGAGGCAAGGCGTCATTGAATTGTTCGGCCGGGTCATCCGCGCGCAGCGCCAAGGCCGTGTTCAGGTTCAGGCTGGCCAGCATCCTGGGCGTGTACTGGACATTGCCTGGATGAATTTCACGCGCACAGCCATGCAGGTGATGCGGCACGTCGCCCCAAAGGATCCAGTCCACCTGGTCGGCAAACCGGCGTACCAGGTTTTCTGCCAGTTGCGACGTTCGCGGGTGTCTGGCGGAGAAACCACAGCCCACTCGTACCTTGCCGTCCAGGTTTGCCGGGGATGGCAGGCTGGCCCAGCGTGCGTCCAGGCGGGTACCGATCACGCGGATGTCAGGGTGCATGTGCGCAAGGGCGTCGGCCATGGCTTGCGTCGGCACGACGACCCGATCCACCAGGCGCATGGCCTGTGTCAGAATTTCCAGCTCCATGCTGGTCGAGGCGGCTCCAGCCCCCAGGCCGGCGATTGGTCCGCTGACCTCGAGCACCTTGAAGGCCTGTGACAGTTCCACCCCTTGGCTGATCAGCTTGAGGCGGCGGCGGTCATTCTGGTGCTGGATGACGATGACGTCCGGGCGCAGACGCTCGACCTCGACCGGGCTGAGCGCGCGCGTGCTCAGGCAGCCATCGATCAGGCCGGCGTCGCGCAAGGCGCCGAAGACCGGTTTCAGGCGCTCCGAGGCTACTTGTTCGTCAAGCGCGGCATAGGCCAGCACCACGGGCAGTGGGCGCCAGCAGAGAGGCTTCCAGGTGAGGTCGTGCAAGGCCTCGAACGAATAGCCAGTGCCCCTGAGGGCAAAGTTCTTGTTGTAGGTCGGGTCATTGGCCAGGGTCGTCAGCCACTTCTTCTGGGCGTGGTGCTGCTCTTGCGCGAAGCGCTGGCGCAAGCGTGCATCCTTGCGAGCCTCGGACCAGGTCGCGCCACCTTCGTGAAGTAGCAGGGCGTGGGGTGTCCAGACATTGAGGTAGCCGAGTTCACCGACCTTCAGGCACAGGTCCAGGTCATTGCAGGTCAATTGGAAGTGCGCTTCGTCCATGCCCGTGACGGCTTCGTAGACTTCCTTGCGAATCATCAGGCAACTGGCGCTGACAGCGCTGACATTCTGGTCGACCAGAAGGCGTTGCAGGTATCCGCCATCATGGGCTGCCTGGTCGGCGTTGGGGCTGCCGGCTGGCCCGTTCAGGCCGCCAATCAGGCCGGCATGCTGGACATGCCCCGTTGGTGTGAGCAGCTTGGCGCCGACGATGCCGACTTCCGGGCGTTGAGCATGGTTGAGCAGTTCATCCAGCCAGTCGTCGTTGAGGATCGCCACGTCGTTGTTGAGCAACAGCAGGTATTCGCCGCGGGCATGGCAGGCGGCAAGGTTGTTCATGGCGCTGAAATTGAACGGCCCTGGGTGGTTGAGTACGCTCAGCTTGCTTGCGGCGATGTTCGCCATGAGCTGCAGCCATTCCAGGGTTTCCGGCAACTGGCTGTCATTGTCGATCAGGATGATTTCGAAATGTGGGTAACGGGTCTTCTCCAGAAGACTCTCGATGCAACGGCGCAGCAGTGGCAGCTGGTCGCGAGTCGGAATGAGGATCGAGACCAGCGGCTGGTGCGCATGCCGATATTTGACGTGGTAATGGCGAGGTGGATTTTCCACGATTTCGGCCTGGGCATAGCCACGGTTGGCCAGGTGGCGCAGCACCGCCTCGCGCTCGTCCTGGTTTTCCACGACCACTGGTAAATCGCTGACGACCAGCGGCTCTTCCAGATGGGCGATGCCATCAAGTCCGCCGATATCGATCAGTCGCAGCACGAGGTCCAGTGACAGCGCGTCGGGGAGCGTTGCATCGTAGCCGCCGGCCTGCACTGCCAGCGAGCGGCGGACCAGCCAGTGCGAGGCCATGACCAATGGCAGGCTCAGCAGGTAGTCCAGGTTGACACCCGGGCGAAGGGCTGCGCCAGGGCCCTCGGCCGAGCGGAACATACCATCGCAATAGATCATCCGGCAGTTTTGCGCGCCGGCCAGTTCGAGGTCGAGCAGCAAGGCGCCCGATGGCAGGATCTCGTCACCGGCATCGAGCAGAAGCAACCAATCACTGTCATCGCCTTGCAAGACCTCGTTGAGCTCGATAGCACCGGGTGAGCTGACATGCAGCCAGTGCGTGTCTTGGTCTGCGCGTGTTGGTGTGGCAGTGGTGCTCAGGACAATGGTGCGCAGGTCGATGGAACTGCTCGACCTCCACCAGGCAAGGCTTTCCAGGGTATCGTCGAGCGCCCGTGCCTCGCCGTGCTTGTCGCGCACCAGTACCGTGAGGCTGGTCTGCCCGCGCAACGCCTGGCGACGAGCATCGACCAGGCGCTGCTGAGCGGGGGTCGTTTGCCGCTGGCGTAGCCAATCCTTCACGGAGGGCACCCGGTGATCGCAGACGTACTGGACGGCCGCACGCTGGGTAATATCCAGGAAACGCTGCAGTTGCGGCCAGAAAGCCTTCTCGATGTCCAGCCAGCGTGCGCGCGCCTGCATGACTGTCGCACGGGCTCGCTCCAGCCCGCCCGGTTCATCGTAGAGCGCCGACCCGGCATTGCCGAACTGTTCGGTGAATGGCTGGCTCTTGACATGGCCACCGGGCAGGTAGATGACCGGGCAACCGCACAGCATGGCCTCTGTGCAAGTGGCGGAGATTTCGTAGCTGTAGAGCACCGAGGCCGTGCGGAAGATCTCCGCGAGTTCCGCCAGGGACTTCGGATTGGCCAGGCTGAGGATCTGTACGTCGCTCGGTAGCAGGGAGAGGTCGACCAGCGATCGATCGATGCGGTTCAGGTACAGGTAGTGGCCGCTGCGTTCGACCGGCTCCAGTGGTGGCGAGAACAGTTCGGAGTCGATGATCGGCAGCAGCAGCAAGTCATCGCTGTTGGCATCTGCGCCGAAATCCTGGGTGTAATAGAAGAACAGGTCGCTGTCCTGGGCGTCGATCGTGCGGCCGGTCAGGAAGCCTTCACGGTTGAGGATATAGCGCGCCACTATAGGTGTGCCGAGGGGGTTGCCGTCTAGCACCTCCGGATACACCGCGATCGGCGCCAGGCCTATGGCCTGGTGATGCTGGCGCACTTCGTCCGTGAGGATCGGAGTGCGCAAATTGGGGTTGGTGACGCACTGGCTGACGTAGGCTTCATACCCCGCCAAGTTCAGGGCGTGGCAGAGGTAGTGCAGCACACAGATGCCCGACGAGGTTTCCCGGTAGTCGGGGGCAAAGACGTAGTACGGGTGGCGCGGCTTACCGTGCAGGGCTGAGTTGATCATGGCTTTTCCGGTGCTTTGTCAGGCAGTTCGCAGATGACATAGACACTGGCGCACAGGTCGGGATAGACCATGCCCAGGGCTTGGCATGCGTCCATGAAACGGTCATCGATCAATTGGCTTTGCAGGGCTTGGTCCAGCTGGAAGTTGGCCAGTGGCTTGAAGAACACGCCTCCACGCTGGGCGATTCGCCAGCCTGCGCCACGTGCTTCCTGCTCCAGGGTGTCGAGGCTGTAGGTGATGCGATGGCCGTGCAGGCGCTCACCTTCGGTAACCGCGCTGTTATGTTCGATCAGGCCCATCTTCACGGCGATCTGGCGCGACGGCGCATTGGCATTGGGCACGGCGATGAACAGGCGTCCCCCCGGTGCCAGCCAGTTGCGCACGCGCTCCAGCACCTGGCGGCGATCGTCGAGGTGCTCGAGGGTGTGGATGAGGAAGATGTTCTGGTAGCGTGGTTCGAGCTGTGCTTGTTCGAAGGTGCTGCAGACGAACTTGATCGGCGCATCGACCCTGTTGCGGGTCACTTCGATCAGGTCGCTGGCGGCCTCGATAACCGTCAGGTCCTTGAAGCGCTCGGCGAACAATGCGGTGAAGGCGCCCTCAAAGCACCCCATCTCCAGTGCCGCACCGTCGAGCAGCCAGGGTGAGAAGGTTTCCAGCATGTAGCGCCGCAGCCGCGCATCGAAGTCATAGAAATAGCTGCGATGGGCGTTGTCCTGGAATTCCTGGTTGTAGTCGCGTGTGGTCATGGGGCTCATCCCTGGTTCTTGCGGTAGAAGCGCTGATCTTCAGGCTGGTACCACTCATGGAGGGTCGTAGGGGTCCGGGCGTGCCAGCCGAGCAGTTGTTGCACGGCCGCCGGCTGGGCGATGCAGAACGTATCGCCCAATGCCCGGCAATAATCGAATTGCGGTTTGAAGTAGCTGCGAGTGAATGTCAGCGTCAGGCAGCGGCGTGGATCCGGCGTTCGGTTGATGCCGGCCGCATGCCAGATCCGCGAGTCGAACAGGTAGATGGAGCCGGCCTTGCCGAGCGCCTTGTTGGCACCTGTCTCGAAGTCGACGTCAGTGGGTTTGTCAGGCGCGGTATGCGAGCCTGGCAGGAACAGTGTTGCGCCGTTGTCGACGGTGAAATCGTCAAGCAGCACCAGGGCCTGGGCCATCTGCATGTGTTCGGCGGACCATGAGCGAACATCCCTGTGTACGTTTCGCACATAAGCGTCGGTGCTGCTGAGATTGTTCAGGCCACCAAAGGAGTTGAGGATCGGCAGGCCCCCAAGCATGTGCGTGAGAGCGTCAGTCAGTCCCCAGTGCGCGAGCCTGGCCAGCAGCTCGATGAATCGGCTGTCCGAGGTCAGGATATGATGGGCTGTCTGCTCGGTGCGCTGGGTGATGCCGTTCTCCAGTTGGACCTGGCGGCAACGATCAATGGCGGCACTCAGGTCGTCACGCAACTGATCGAGCAGTGGCTGTCCAATCAGCTCGGGTACACAGGCATAGCCGTTGAGTCGCAGTTCCTCATGTAGTGCGTTCATCGGTCTTGCTCCTGCTGCTCGAGCCAGTTGCGGTAATCGTCGACGGTGACGCCGAGGACGACACGGTCCCAGCGACGACCCTTGCGGTAGTACCATTGACGCTGCACGCCCTCGATGGTCCAGGGTACTTTGCGGGTATAGGTTGCCAGGGACGCTTCGTTGTATTCGATGATCGTCGTCCACAACCGGTGCAGGCCCAGTTCGTCGAAGGCATAGCGCATGACCGTGCCGATGACTTCGGTGCCATAGCCCTTGCCGCGCAGTGTCGAGTCACCGATCATCATTCCATGTTCGGCGGTGCCGTTCTTCCAGTCGATACCGACCAGGTTTGCAGTGCCGATCAGTCCGTGGTCTAGGGTCTCGATGCCGAAGCGCTGATTCATCGGGTCATTCTTGAGCCCTAGCAGCCATTCCTTCTGTGCTTCGCGAGAAACCGGGAAGTGCCAGCCACCCAGCAAGCTCCACAGGGCCTCGTCATTGGACCAGCGGTGCAGTGCAGGCAGGTCTTCGAGTTCCAGTGCCCTCAGCACGATGCGTTGACCTTTGATGCTCATGATTTCCTCAGATGAGTGATGACGGCGTCAGCCAGTCGCTGCATGTCTTTTGCGTCGTAGCGTTGATCCAGGGGAAGCGGTAACAGGCATTCGGCCAGATGGCGCTCCATAGGAGGTGTCGCCGGATTGTCGATGAGTTCCCGCCAGTAGCAGGGAACGTAGATGGCCTGTTCGAGCAGGTGCTGGCGCAAGCTGCCCGCCGCGGATGCCGAGTCGAGCAGCAAGGGGTAGCACAGCGCCGGAACAATGGCATCTGGCCAATAGCGGAAGCTGTTGAAGGTGTCGAGATGCTGGCGCAGGACGTTCAAGTTGTTGCCGCGCCGCTCCTTGACCTGCGCGTAGTCGATGCTGTCGAGCACCCGCGCGGTACTGGTGGACATGGCCATGACGCCTTGCCGGGTGAGCGATGCCTCGTTGGCCTGGTAATCGACATAATGGTGCTCGGCAGCTTGCTCCAGGCGTCCGAGCAATGCCCCGAATCGATCCAGGGAAGTGCCTTGCGGTGGGGTAGGCAATTCGGCCGGGCCATTGACCAGCCAGCCGCCATCGGCAACACCGACGAACTTGCGTGGCGAATAGATCGTGGCAATGTCGGGCAGGGCGTCGCTGAACAGTGCTTGTGAGTTGTCCACGATCAACTGGTATCCGTATCGTGGAGCAAGCACTTGGCGAACATAGTCTCCCTTGAGCCCGAAGTAGTCGACGTACAACAAGGCCTCGTCACTCGTCAGTCCGGGCGGCGCGGCCAGGCTCAGGTCGGCGTCCAGCCCATAGCGGCATAGTTCGACCTCCAGGCCTTGCAGGGCTTGCTCGAGAACGTTGCAGATGTAGTACGGCAGGTGAATGCGGCGTGGAGCCCGGGCCTGCACCAGGGCGCGAAAAGCGGCGCGTGCACTGTTGAAGGCCGAGGCTTGGGGGTAGGGCGTCTGGCCCTTGCGCAATTCCAGTTCGAAGTAGCCACCGATGGCGTCAGGCATATTGGATCTCGCCAAGTCTTGCCCATGCGGCCACGTTTTCGGGCTCGTGGAACATCAGGGCATCAAGGATCGACAGGCCGGCAACAAATGGGCGACTGCTACCCTGGGCATAGGGTGGCAGGCTGGCGTGAAGCAGCTCAAGGGTGATGCCGGACTGCCCGAAGGCCTGGGCCTGGTACAGGTGGCCGCCACCGACAGGGTTGAGGTAGTGGGTGCCGCGGCACGCCTGGACGATTTCGATGACCCGCTCTTCGCCCAGCAGGCCTTTGCCGGGTCCGAGCTCGCTGGCTCGTGAAATGGGGGTGTCGATCGCCAGGAGTGAGCAGCATGCCTTGAGCAGGCGTTCGTTGAGGGTCGCGATGCTGTCTGCCGCTGGTGCGAGCAGGCCTTCGAGCCAGGTCATCGTCGGTTCGCGACGAGGGGCCTTGCGATAGGCGAACTCCAGCTTGTTGAGCAGATCCTCCAGGCTGAATTGCTCGGCGATGCGCCGGTTCATGATCTGCTGGGTGTGACTGTCCTTGGTCAGGGAGATGCGGAACCACTTCGCCTCGCCCTCCAGCAGATATCGATTGCGTTCGATCCAGCCGTTCTTGATGAATTGCACATTGTCATACAGGACGAAGTGGTCCGATGCGGCAATCAGCTGGAAGTATCCCAGATACGGCAGGAAGTAGGGTTGCATGAGCGCGATTCGCCGGTGTTCGCCCACAACTGCGTTGCTCATGCCTGACGGGCTCCCAGCAGGATGTCGATGATCTGTTCCAGAGTGTCGTCGTCGAGATCCGGATAGATAGGCAGGCAGAGAACCTGGCGCGAGACTTCCAGGGCGTTGGGCAGGTGGTCGAGGTTGGCACTCGCCAGGCCGCGGTACATCGGGAACTCACAGATCAGCGGATAAAAATATCGGCGGACCAGGATGTTCTGGTCGCGGTAAAGCTGGTAGACCTTGTCGCGCGAGGTGCCGAAGCGCTCTTCATCAATCAGGATCGGGCAGTAGGCATAGTTCCAGTCCAGTCCCTGCGGTTGACGCAACAGCGTGATGCCCTCGACGCTCTCCAGCGCCTGACGGTAGCGTTCGAATACCCGCCGGCGGCGCTGGAGCGCATCATCTATATGGCGCAGCTGCAGTACACCGAAGGCGGCCTGGATCTCGTTCATCTTGCCGTTGATTCCGGTGGCCATGATCACCGTTTCGTCGACGAAGCCGAAATTCTTCAGGAAATCGATGCGGCGCTTGAGCTTTTCATCCTTGCAGACAATGGCACCGCCTTCGAAGGTGTTGAACACCTTGGTGGCGTGGAAGCTGAGGATCGACAGATCGCCATTGTTGAGGATGCTCTCGCCGTTCTGGCGTACGCCGAAGGCATGGGCGGCGTCGTAGATGACTTTCAAACCGTAGGTGTCCGCTACTTCCTGGATGGCCTCGACATCGCAGGGGATGCCGTAGCAGTGCACGGGCAGTATCGCTGTGGTCTCCGGCGTGATGGCTTCGATGATGCGCTGGGGATCCAGGTTGTTGGTGAGCGGGTCGATATCGACGAAGACCGGCTTGAGGTTGTTCCAAAGCAGCGAATGGCCGGTTGCCACGAAGGAGTAGGGCGTGGTGATCACTTCCCCCGTCACGCGAAGGGCTTGCAGTGCCGTTACCAATGCGAGAGTACCGTTGGAGAACAGCGAAATGTGCTCTACCCCCAGGTATTCGGCCAGCTCCTGCTCCCGGTTGCGCATGGAATGGCCCGGCATTGGTCAGTCGCTTGCTCTCCCAGATGCTTTCCAGGTAGGGCAGGAATTCCTCCAGTGGAGGCAGCAGTGGGCTGGTGACTGTGATGGGTTTGGCCATGGACGGGTCGGCTCTTTTTACGAATTAGGGGAAGCAGGGCTTGATAGGCCTGGCGCCGAACGGTGTATCCAGTCAGGGTTTCGCCATGAAACCGACGTCTCGCACCGGGAATTCTGCTTGGTTAGCAAAAAGTCGGCCAACCTCCGGTGTCGGCATGGCGGGACGCAGTCGAGTTGCGAGAGTGACTTGGCAGTCGAAACGTGCATCTCTAATCTATTGAGTCAGCGGGCAGCCTCGTCGAGACGGTAGGCAGGGTGTATGGCCTTGGTCGCGAAGCCCGTGAATTTTCGCCATTTCCATCGGGAAGCCACAATGATTGGCATCAAAAGTATCGCCAGTTACGTACCTGTAGAGGGTGTCGACAATTACGCCCAGGGTGCGAAATTCGGCAAGGATCAGGATTTCATCTTCGGCAAGATCGGTTCGACCTTCCTGCCGCGCAAGGGTGCCGATCAGGAAACCTCTGATCTGTGCGTCGAGGCCGCCCGTACGCTGTTTGCTGGCAATCCGGCGCTGGATCCGGCGTCCATCGATGTGGTGATCGTCGTTACCCAGAATGGCGATGCCGAGGGCCTGCCGCATACCGCGGCGATCGTCCAGAACAAGCTGGGCTTGTCCACCGCCATCGCTGCCTTCGATATCTCGCTGGGCTGCTCCGGCTATGTCTATGGCCTGTATGCCATGAAGGGCTTCATGGATGCCGCGGGGCTGAAGAATGGCTTGTTGATCACCGCAGATCCCTATTCGAAGATTGTCGACCCTGAAGATCGCAATACCACCATGCTGTTCGGCGATGCTGCAACGGCCACCTGGATGGGCGAGGACGCTGCCTGGCAGCTGGGCAAGTCGCTGTTTGGCAGTGATGGGGCGGGTGCCGAGCACTTGCGCACCACCCAAGGCACGTTCTTCATGAATGGTCGCCAAGTCTACAATTTTGCGCTGGTCAAGGTCCCGGCGCACCTGCAGCAGTTGCTCGAGGCCAGTCACTTGAAGGCCGAGGATATTGACCTTTACTGCCTGCATCAGGGGAGCGCGGCGATCGTCGATGCGGTCTCGCAGCGTTTCGACGAGGGGCGTCAGCGCGAGAAGTTCGTCAAGGACATGGTCGAGACCGGCAATACCGTTTCCTCGAGCATTCCGCTGCTATTGGAAAAGCATGTGATCGGCTCGCAGTGCAAGCGTGTCGCGCTCAGTGGTTTCGGCGTCGGCCTGTCATGGGGCTCGGCAATCATCGAGCGCAATGGCTAAGCTCCGCGTGTCTATATAGAAGAGGCGCTGCCCGTTATCGGTCAGCGCTTTTTTGTTTTTGGCTGTTGGTAATTTGGCGTCAAACCCCTGATTTCATTGGGGTGGCAGGATGCCAGTAAAAAAATTGGGAAATCGCCCTAAAGCAAACTGCCCTGACGACGATAAACATTACGAAGGTTCTCTAGGCCACCTACCCGGCGAATTGCCAAGGCCGGAAGCCGTAGTACCCAATCCAACGAGGAATTCGTCATGGCTTTGACTGTAAACACTAACACCACCTCTCTGGGCGTTCAGAAGAACCTGAACCGTGCTTCCGACGCACTGAGCACCTCGATGACCCGTCTGTCCTCCGGCCTGAAAATCAACAGCGCCAAAGACGACGCCGCCGGCCTGCAGATCGCTACCCGCATGACCTCGCAGATCCGTGGTCAGACCATGGCCATCAAAAACGCCAACGACGGTATCTCCATCGCCCAGACCGCTGAAGGCGCGATGCAAGAGCAGACCAACATCCTGCAGCGTATGCGTGAACTGGCACTGCAATCGCGAAACGACTCGAACAGCTCGCAAGACCGCGACGCTCTGGACAAAGAGTTCCAGTCGATGCTGAAAGAGATCGACCGTATCGCTGACAGCACCCAGCTGAACGGCAAGAACCTGCTGGACGGTTCCGGCGGCGTGATGACCTTCCAGGTCGGTTCGAACGTTGGCGCTGCCAACCAGATCACCATCAGCCTCAGCGCTGCAATGAAGACCACTGGTACTGACGCAGCCCTGACTGCCCTGGCCGGCAAGAGCATCACCGGTGCCGACAGCAGCAGCGCCCAGGCTACCTTCAGCGCCGCCGTCAGCGCCATCGACGACGCCCTGCAGGCAATCAACACCTCGCGTGCCGACCTGGGTGCTTCGCAGAACCGTCTGACCAGCACCATCAACAACCTGCAAAACATCAACGAGAACGCCGAAGCCGCTCGTGGCCGTGTACAGGACACCGACTTCGCTTCTGAAACTGCACAGCTGACCAAGCAGCAGACTCTGCAGCAAGCTTCGACTTCGGTTCTGGCCCAGGCCAACCAGCTGCCATCGGCAGTCCTGAAGCTGCTGGGCTAATCTGCCTGATAGCTGATGGCGGGGGAGTGCTCTCCAGGCGCTTCCCCGCCTTTTTCATTGTGAGGTGCTGGACATGGACATGAGCGTCAAGCTGAACCTGTCTTACCCGGCTGCACGCACGGCCGAGCAGGTTGCTGAAAAACCGGTTGCGCGGTCGCCAGGCACTTCCGGTGATGGCGAGAAGCAGCAGGATCCGGGTAAGGTGCAGGGCGCCGACAAGGTGCAGGCTGCAAATGATGTCAAAGGCGCTGTCTCGGAAATCGAGAAGTTCCTGAAGGAAACGCGACGCAATCTGGAGTTCGTCACAGACGAAGAGTCCGGTAAGATCGTGGTCAAGGTCATCGCCAGTGAAACCGGTGAGTTGATTCGTCAGTTGCCCTCGGAAGAGGCCCTGCGGATCGCCCATAGCCTGAGCGATGTCAAAAGTATTCTGTTCGACGCCAAGGTCTGATTGGCGGCGAACGCAAATGTGTGATTCAAGTCGGTCTTGCAGGAGCGGGGCCGACTCATCGAAGAGAGGAGCGACAGCATGGCAAGCCCGATTACTACCAACACGGGTGCGGGCTACGGGCTCGATATCAAGAACATCGTCAGCGTGTTGGTGAATGCCGACACCTCGGCCAAGGCCAACCAGATTGCTCGGCAGACGAGCAACAACTCCGCGATGATCTCCGGTATCGGTTCCCTGCGCAGCGCCTTGACGGCGTTCCAGGACGCCATGAAGAAGCTCAACGACAAGAACGCCCCTTCGTTCAATGCCTTCGCTGGCACTTCCGCTGACGAAAAAGTGGTCAAGATCAAGTCGAGCAACTCGGCGGTCGCTGGGACCTACGATATCAAGGTCGACAAGCTGGCCACCGGCTCCAAGGTCGCCAGCAAGCAGTTCGTGGGTGGTGCCAGCACGGCGATCGGCGCCGGTGAGCTGACCATCAGCCAGAACGGCAAGGACTACAAGGTCAACGTCGCCAGCGGTGCCACACTGCAGAGCGTGCGCGACCAGATCAACAAGGAAATGAGCGCCAACGGTATCACCGCCAACATCATCAATGAGGCGGGTGGTTCTCGCCTGGTGTTCAGCTCCACCACGACCGGCAAGGGCAGCGACATCTCTATCGGTGGTATTCCGGAGCTGACCATCAACGGTACTCAGCCCATCAGCGGAAGTGGCGCGGGTTACATCAGTGGGCTGGCCCAGGATGCGGAATTTTCCATCGACGGGCTGGCGCTGAAAAGCCCGAAGAATACTGTCGACCAGGCTATCAGTGGCCTGACGCTCGAGCTCACCGGTGTCTCCACGGGCGGTAATGCCACCAAGGCTACTGTAGCGCTGGACAACGAAGGCCTGAAGAAATCGGTGCAGTCGTTCGTCGATGCCTATAACACCCTGCAGAAGGCTGTTACTGCGCTGGTCACGCCAGAGAAGGACGCCAACGGCAACGTCAAGAGCCTTGGTCCGCTGACCAACGACCCGACTACCCGGTCGTTGCTTGCCGATGTGCGCAAGGTGCTGACGGAAGTGGGGGCAGGAGACAAGCTGACCACGCTCAGTCAGTTGGGTATCAACACCCAGAAAGATGGCACCCTGGAGTTCAATAGCACCAAGTTCACCTCTGCATTGAACGACAAGAAGCTCGGTTCGGAAATCCAGGAGCTGTTCACCGGCACCAATGGTCTGTTCGAGCGGATGAACAAGGCAATTGATCCGTACAATTCCACGGGTGGTTCGCTTGATACTCGCAAGAGCAACCTCGACAAGGCTGCCAGGAACCTGCAGAACCAGCAGGCGGCGCTTGATCGTCGTACCGAGTTGCTGACTGCGTCGCTGACCAAGAAATTCTCTGCGCTCGATACCGCCCTGGCCAAGATGAAGAAACAAGGCGAGCAGATCACCTCGATCTTCGAGGCGATCAACGCCCAGGCCAAGAAGTCCTGATCGATCGCGCATGACAAAAGCCCGGCGGCGTCTCACAGGCGTGCCGGGCTTTGTCTTTTCCGGCTAAAGTTTTTTGACGCGGCGGCGATACAAGAGGTATATGCACCTTTTCGCTGCAACGAGGTAGATCCATGAACCCGATGTTGGCCCTTCGGCAATACCAGAAAGTCAATGGCGTGGCACAGACTTCCGAGGCCAGTCCGCACCGCCTGGTGCAGATGCTCATGCAGGGTGGTCTCGACCGCCTGGCCCAGGCCAAGGGCGCCATTGCCCGCAAGGATATCGCCCAGAAGGGCATTCTGATCGGCAAGGCCATCGATATCATCGGCGGTCTGCGCGAGGGTCTCGACCTGGAGAACCACGCCGACAGCCTGACCGACCTGGACAACCTGTACACCTACATGAGTCGTCGCCTGGTCGAGGCCAACGTCAAGAGCGATCCCGAGATCATCGACGAAGTCGCGCGTCTGCTGATCACGGTCAAGGAAGGCTGGGACGCGATCGGCGAACAGCAGCCGGCGCCCTGAACCAGGAGGTTGTCATGAGTGAGGTGATCGAGCGTATCGACCAGACCCGCGAGCTGCTGCTCGCCGCCCTGGCCAGTCGTGACTGGGAGGCGGTTGGCGAGCTGGATCTGGAGTGCCGCCTGTGCGTCGACGATGTGCTGGCCGAGGCGTTGTCGAACGAGGATGAGGTGCGTGCCAGTCTGGAGCAGCTGCAGGCTGTCTATCGGCAGCTAATCGAAGTTGCAAGTGGCGAGCGTCAATCAGTGGTCGACGAGATGGCGAAGATACGTCAGGCAGAAAACGCGACAAAGGTATACCATTTGTTCACCTGACCACAGGTTACACAAAAATCAGCGCGCCATAAATTTGACTGTGTGCCGTTTTTTGACTTTACTAGTGGCTGTTTTCGAAATTCAGACGTCCGAACACTGACCATTCAGTCGGAATGATGTCGTGCACGCCTTCGGGCGCCGATATGACTAGGGAAGTTGCTATTGCATGTGGCGTGAAACCAAGATTCTCCTGATCGATGACGACAGCGAACGCCGCCGCGATCTGGCGGTGGTCCTGAATTTTCTCGGCGAAGAAAACCTGTCCTGCTCCAGCGACGACTGGCAGCAGGTGGTCGAGGGTTTGTCTTCCAGCCGTGAAGTGCTGTGTGTCCTGATCGGTACCGTAAATGCCCCGGCCAGCGTGCTGGGGCTCCTTAAGACAGTGGCCGGGTGGGATGAGTTCCTTCCGGTTCTGCTTCTGGGTGAAATTTCTTCTGCGGACTTCCCCGAGGACCTGCGCCGCCGTGTGCTGTCCAACCTCGAGATGCCGCCGAGCTACAGCCAGTTGCTCGACTCCCTGCACCGTGCCCAGGTCTATCGCGAGATGTACGACCAGGCCCGCGAGCGTGGTCGCCAGCGCGAGCCCAACCTGTTCCGCAGCCTGGTGGGCACCAGCCGTGCCATCCAGCATGTGCGGCAGATGATGCAGCAAGTGGCCGACACCGATGCCAGCGTGCTGATCCTTGGCGAGTCGGGCACCGGCAAGGAAGTGGTGGCGCGCAATCTGCACTACCACTCCAAGCGTCGCGAGGCACCGTTCGTGCCGGTCAACTGCGGGGCGATCCCGGCGGAGCTGCTCGAAAGCGAACTGTTCGGCCACGAAAAGGGCGCCTTCACCGGGGCGATCACCAGCCGTGCCGGGCGTTTTGAGCTGGCCAACGGCGGCACGCTGTTCCTCGACGAAATTGGCGACATGCCGCTGCCGATGCAGGTCAAGCTGCTGCGCGTGCTGCAGGAGCGTACCTTCGAGCGGGTCGGCAGCAACAAGACCCAGAGCATCGATGTGCGCATCATCGCCGCGACGCACAAGAACCTCGAGACCATGATCGAGGACGGGACCTTCCGCGAGGATTTGTATTACCGGCTGAATGTGTTCCCGATCGAGATGGCGCCATTGCGTGAGCGGGTCGAAGACATCCCGTTGCTGATGAACGAGCTGATCTCGCGCATGGAGCACGAGAAGCGCGGCTCGATCCGCTTCAACTCGGCGTCGATCATGTCGTTGTGTCGCCACGGCTGGCCGGGCAACGTCCGCGAGTTGGCCAACCTGGTGGAGCGCATGGCGATCATGCATCCGTACGGGGTGATCGGCGTGGCGGAGCTGCCGAAGAAGTTCCGTTATGTGGATGACGAGGATGAACAGCTGGTCGACAGCCTGCGCTCCGATCTCGAGGAGCGCGTGGCGATCAATGGCCATGCGCCGAACTTCGCCAGCCACGCCATGCTGCCGCCCGAGGGGCTGGACCTCAAGGACTACCTCGGCAGCCTCGAGCAGGGGCTGATCCAGCAGGCGCTGGATGATGCCAACGGCATCGTTGCCCGGGCTGCCGAACGACTGCGCATCCGGCGTACCACGCTGGTGGAGAAGATGCGCAAGTACGGCATGAGCCGCCAAGGTGGCGAGGAACAGGCGGACGACTGATCCCGTCTTGCCTGGACGCAATGGTCGGGGGCTGTGACAGTCCCGGCCATTGCCTTCGATCAACGATCCTGCAGTCGATTATCCCCATCTCCGGCACGGCTATTGCTACAGCGCAGGCAACATACCGTTTTTATGACGGTCAGCCATGCGAGAGAGCACGATGCCCCAGGCCGCCCACCGTTCCCATGCCGCCGATCCGCGCGGGCACACCCCGCTCGAGCAGGAAAGCCGGCAGGGTCTTGAGCAGGCGTTCGCCCTGTTCGATCAGGTTTCCAGCCAGCTGAGCCAGTCCTACACCATGCTCGAGACGCGGGTCAGCGAGCTCAAGGGCGAGCTGGCGGTGGTCAGTGCGCAGCGCATGGCCGAGCTCGATGAGAAGGAGCGCCTGGCCAATCGCCTGCAGAACCTGCTCGACCTGCTGCCGGGCGGGGTGATCGTGATCGACGCCGAAGGGTGCGTGCGCGAAGCCAATCCGGCGGCCTGCGAGTTGCTCGGCGAGCCATTGATCGGCATGCGCTGGCGCGAGGTGATCGCCCGCAGTTTCGCGCCGCGTGACGATGACGGCCATGAGGTCTCCCTGCGTGACGGGCGTCGCCTGTCCATCGCGACGCGCTCTCTGGATGCCGAGCCGGGGCAGTTGGTGTTGCTCAACGACCTGACCGAAACCCGCCGTATGCAGGATCAGCTGGCGCGGCACGAGCGCCTGTCCTCGCTGGGGCGCATGATCGCGTCCCTGGCGCATCAGATCCGCACGCCGCTCTCGGCGGCGATGCTCTATGCCAGCCACCTGGCCGAACCGCAGCAGGTATTGACCGACGAAACCCGGCTGCGCTTTGCCGGCAACCTCAAGGAGCGTCTCCACGAGCTCGAACACCAGGTGCGTGACATGCTGGTGTTCGCCCGCGGGGAATTGCCGCTCAATGACCGGATCAGCCCGAAGGCGTTGTTCCAGGCGCTGCAGCAGGCGGCTCATGCCCATGTCGAGGGGCATGCGGTGCGCTGGCAGTGCGACAGTCGTCTCGGGGAGTTGCTGTGCAACCGTGACACCCTGGTCGGCGCCTTGCTCAACCTGATCGAAAATGCCCTGCAGGCCAGCAGCGGGCCGGCGAAACTCAAGGTGCACCTGTCGCGTCGCGACGACAATCTGCGCGTGTGCGTCAGCGATGCCGGCAGCGGTATCGACGAGCAGCTGCTGGCGCGCCTGGGGGAGCCATTCGTGACCACCAAGGCGACCGGCACCGGCTTGGGGTTGGCGGTGGTCCAGGCGGTGGTGCGCGCGCACCGCGGCACCCTGCAGCTACGCTCCAGGCTTGGCCGTGGTACCTGTGTCACCGTGCTGCTGCCGTTGATCGACGGCCGTGGGGAGGTAAATCAATGAGCGTCAAGGTACTGCTGGTCGAGGATGATCGGGTCCTGCGTCAGGCGTTGGCCGATACCCTGGAGATCGGCGGTTTCTGCCACCGTGCCGTCGGCAGTGCCGAGGAGGCCTTGCTGGCGGTGGCTGAAGAGTCGTTCAGCCTGGTGGTCAGCGACGTGAACATGCCGGGCATGGACGGTCATCAACTGCTCGCCCAACTGCGTCGGCAGCACCCACAGCTACCGGTGTTGCTGATGACCGCCCATGCGGCGGTGGAGCGGGCGGTGGAGGCCATGCGCCAGGGGGCTGTCGATTATCTGGTCAAGCCTTTCGAGCCCGGAGCGCTGAACGGCCTGGTGGCGCGTCATGCCGTCGGCAGCGCTGCCGGCAGCGATGACGAGGGGCCGGTGGCGTGCGAGCCGGCCAGCCGGCAATTGCTGGAATTGGCGGCACGGGTTGCGCAAAGCGACTCCACCGTGCTGATCTCCGGCGAGTCGGGAACCGGCAAGGAAGTGCTGGCGCGCTACATCCATCAGCAGTCGCGGCGGGCGGATCAGCCCTTCGTGGCGATCAACTGCGCGGCAATCCCGGACAACATGCTCGAGGCGACCCTGTTCGGCCATGAAAAGGGCGCCTTCACCGGGGCGATCGCCGCCCAGGCCGGCAAGTTCGAGCAGGCCGACGGCGGCACCTTGCTGCTGGACGAGATTTCCGAGATGCCGCTCGGCTTGCAGGCCAAGCTGCTGCGGGTGCTGCAGGAACGCGAAGTCGAGCGCGTCGGTGGGCGCAAGCCCATCGCCCTGGACATCCGCATCCTTGCCACGACCAACCGCGACCTGGTGGGGGAGGTGGCGGCCGGCCGTTTCCGTGAAGACCTGTACTACCGCCTTTCGGTGTTCCCCATGGCCTGGCGCTCCCTGCGCGAGCGTCCTGCCGATATCCTGCCGCTGGCCGAGCGCCTGCTGGCGCGCCATGCCCGCAAGATGCGCCATGCCCAGGTGTGCCTGTCCAGCGAGGCGCGGGCGTGCCTGCAGGCGTATGCCTGGCCGGGTAACGTGCGGGAGCTGGATAACGCCGTGCAGCGGGCGCTGATCCTGCAGCAGGGCGGTGTGATCGAGGCGGCGGATTTCTGTCTGGCTGGCGCCATTCCATTGTCGGCGCCGAAAGTGGCCACTATTGAGCCATTACCTGCTGAGCCGGTTGTCGAGGTTGGGGGGCTGGGCGACGACATGCGTCGTCATGAGTTCCAGATGATCATCGACACCTTGCGTGCCGAGCGCGGCCGTCGCAAGGAGGCTGCCGAGCGCCTGGGGATCAGTCCGCGCACCTTGCGCTACAAGCTGGCGCAGATGCGTGACGCGGGCCTGGATGTCGAGGCCAGCCTGTTCGGTTGATGCGTCGTTTTGAATGATTTTCGGGTTGGCTGGCACTCCTCTTGCTAGTTCCAACCCATTCGCTGCACGAGTGTCAAAAAAAGTGCGGCAGCCGGAGAGAGAAGTCCATGACCCAAGGTGTTGAATTCAATCGTCTGATGTTGGACATGCGTGCCATGCAGGCCGAAGCCATGTCCCAGCCCAAGGCTGTCGCCGCGCCTGAACTGGCGCCAGGCCAGAGCAGCTTTGCCGACATGCTTGGCCAGGCCATTGGCAAGGTGCATGAAACGCAGCAGGCCTCCTCCCAGCTGTCCAACGCTTTCGAGATCGGCAAGAGCGGAGTCGACCTGACCGACGTGATGATCGCCTCGCAGAAGGCCTCGGTGTCGTTCCAGGCCCTGACCCAGGTGCGCAACAAGCTGGTACAGGCGTACCAGGACATCATGCAGATGCCGGTATAAGGGCGAGAGTGAGTCATGGCCGAAGCAGTCGTCGATAACGCCCCCGCCAAGAGTGGTCCGCCAGCGGCCAAGCCGCCGCTGTTCGGCATGGCATTCCTGGAAAACATCTCGCAGATGCCCATGCTGCGTCAGGTCGGCCTGCTGGTCGGCCTGGCCGCCAGCGTGGCCATCGGTTTCGCCGTGGTGCTGTGGTCGCAGCAACCGGACTACCGGCCGCTGTACGGCAGCCTGGCGGGCACCGACACCAAGCAGGTGATCGATGCCCTGACCGCCGCCGATATCCCCTATCGCGTAGAGCCGAACTCCGGTGCCCTGTTGGTCAAGGCCGACGACCTCTCCCGTGCGCGCCTGAAACTGGCTTCCGCCGGTGTTGCGCCAAGCGATGGCAACGTCGGCTTCGAGCTGCTCGACAAGGAGCAGGGCCTGGGCACCAGCCAGTTCATGGAAGCCACTCGCTACCGTCGCAGCCTGGAAGGCGAGCTGGCGCGTACCGTGTCGAGCCTGAACAATGTCAAGGCCGCCCGCGTGCACCTGGCGATCCCGAAAAGCTCGGTGTTCGTGCGTGACGAGCGCAAGCCCAGCGCCTCGGTGCTGGTCGAGCTGTACCCGGGCCGCGCCCTGGAGGCGGGCCAGGTCATGGCCATCGTCAACCTCGTGGCCACCAGCGTTCCGGAACTGGACAAGTCCCAGGTGACCGTGGTCGACCAGAAGGGCAACCTGCTTTCCGACCAGTTGCAGGACACCGCCCTGACCATGGCGGGCAAGCAGTTCGACTACAGCCGCCGCATGGAAGGCATGCTCACCCAGCGCGTGCACAATATCCTCCAGCCGGTGCTGGGCAACGACCGCTACAAGGCTGAGGTGTCGACCGACGTCGACTTCAGCGCCGTCGAGTCCACCTCCGAGCAGTTCAATCCAGACCAGCCGGCGCTGCGCAGCGAACAGTCGGTCAACGAACAGCGTGCCAGCAGCCAGGGCCCGCAAGGTGTGCCGGGTGCCCTGAGCAACCAGCCGCCGGCCGGCGCCTCCGCGCCCGAGAACGCCAAGGCCGCCGCCACGCCGGCCGGTGCCATCCAGCCTGGCCAGCCGCTGGTGGATGCCAACGGCCAGCAGATCATGGACCCGGCCACCGGCCAGCCGATGCTTGCGCCGTACCCGAGCGACAAGCGTCAGCAGAGCACCAAGAACTTCGAGCTGGATCGCTCCATCAGCCACACCCGTCAGCAGCAAGGTCGCCTGACCCGCCTGTCGGTGGCCGTGGTGGTGGACGACCAGGTCAAGCTCGACGCCGCCACCGGCGAAACCACCCGCACTCCGTGGGGTGCCGAGGACCTGGCGCGCTTCACTCGCCTGGTGCAGGACGCAGTGGGCTTCGATGCCAGCCGTGGCGACAGCGTCACCGTGATCAACGTGCCGTTCGCCGCCGACCGTGGCGACGAGCTGGTCGACATTCCGTTCTACTCGCAGCCGTGGTTCTGGGACATCGTCAAGCAAGTGCTGGGCGTGCTGTTCATCCTGGTGCTGGTGTTCGGCGTGCTGCGTCCGGTGCTCAACAACATCACAGGTGGCGGCAAGCAGGCTGCCACGGACAGCGACATGGAGCTGGGCGGCATGATCGGTCTGGATGGCGAACTGGCCAACGACCGCGTCAGCCTGGGTGGCCCGACAAGCATTCTGTTGCCGAGCCCGAGCGAGGGTTACGAGGCACAGCTCAACGCAATCAAGGGCCTGGTGGCCGAAGACCCGGGCCGCGTGGCCCAGGTCGTGAAAGAGTGGATCAACGCCGATGAGTGACAATCGAGCCATTACCGCCAAGCTGAGCCGCGTCGACAAGGCGGCCATCCTCCTGCTCTCGCTCGGCGAGACCGATGCCGCGCAGGTCCTGCGCCACATGGGGCCCAAGGAAGTGCAGCGGGTCGGTGTGGCCATGGCGCAGATGGGCAACGTCCATCGCGAGCAGGTCGAGCAGGTGATGAGCGAGTTCGTCGAGATCGTCGGCGACCAGACCAGCCTGGGTGTCGGTTCCGACGGCTATATCCGCAAGATGCTCAACCAGGCTCTTGGCGAGGACAAGGCCAACGGCCTGATCGACCGCATCCTGCTCGGTGGCAACACCAGCGGCCTGGACAGCCTCAAGTGGATGGAGCCGCGTGCCGTGGCCGACGTCATCCGCTACGAGCACCCGCAGATCCAGGCCATCGTGGTCGCCTACCTCGACCCCGACCAGGCCGGCGAGGTGCTGAGCAACTTCGACCACAAGGTGCGCCTGGACATCGTCTTGCGCGTGTCGTCGCTCAACACCGTGCAGCCGGCGGCGCTCAAGGAGCTCAACCAGATCCTCGAGAAGCAGTTCTCCGGCAACTCCAATGCCGCGCGCACCACCCTGGGTGGCATCAAGCGCGCCGCCGACATCATGAACTTCCTCGACAGTTCCGTGGAAGGCGCGCTCATGGACTCGATCCGCGAGATCGACAGCGACCTGTCGGAGCAGATCGAAGACTTGATGTTCGTCTTCAACAACCTGGCCGACGTCGACGACCGTGGCATCCAGGCGCTGCTGCGCGAGGTGTCTTCGGACGTGCTGGTGGTGTCGCTCAAGGGCGCCGACGAGCGGGTCAAGGACAAGATCTTCAAGAACATGTCCAAGCGTGCGTCGGAGCTGTTGCGCGACGACCTGGAGGCCAAGGGGCCGGTTCGGGTCAGCGACGTGGAGACGGCGCAGAAGGAAATCCTCACCATCGCCCGTCGCATGGCCGAGGCCGGCGAGATCGTGCTGGGCGGCAAGGGCGCCGAGGAAATGATCTGATCAGCGGGGCGACGCGGTCCCCTATAGGAGCGGCCTTGTGCCGCGAAAGGGCAAGGCTGCCCCGACAATTTTGCGGTGACATCGATATCGAGGGGCTGCTTTGCAGCCCTTTCGCGGCACAAGGCCGCTCCTACAGGGGCGCGTTGGTTGCAGATGGCTTTTGAGTACCTGAAAACATGTCCACCACCGAACACCCCAGCGACCTGATCCGTGCCCGCGACCTCGAGGGCGTGGATGTGTGGGCGCTGCCCAGCTTCGACCCCGAGCCCGAGCCGCAACCCGAGCCGGAGCCTGAGGTTATCGAGGAAGAAGTCGAAGAGGTGCCGCTGGAGGAAGTCCAGCCGCTGACCCTCGAAGAGCTCGAGGCCATCCGCCAGGAGGCCTACAACGAAGGCTTCGCCACTGGCGAGCGCGAAGGCTTCCACAGCACCCAGCTGAAGGTTCGCCAGGAGGCCGAAGTGGCCCTGGCGGCCAAATTGGCCAGCCTCGAACAGGTCATGAACCATCTGCTCGAGCCCATCGCCGAGCAGGACACCCAGATCGAGAAAGCCCTGGTGCAACTGGTCGCCAGCATGACCCGCCAGGTCATCGGTCGCGAGTTGCGCAGCGATTCGAGCCAGATCACCCACGTCCTGCGTGAGGCGCTGAAACTGCTGCCGATGGGTGCCGACAACATCCGTATCCACCTCAACCCGCAGGATTTCGAGCTGGCCAAGGCCTTGCGCGAGCGTCATGAGGAGAGCTGGAAACTGCTTGAGGATGAGTCGTTGCTGCCGGGCGGCTGCCGGATCGAGACCGCTCACAGCCGTATCGACGCGACCATGGAGACTCGCATCGAAAAGGCCGTGATGCAGTTGTTCGACCAGTTCCACGACCAGGCCCTGCATCCTGCTGCGCCGGATATATCCGTCGAGCTGGACGTGCCGGCGGGTGAAGCCGATGCGCCTTGACCGGACCAGCTTCGGCAAGCGCCTGGAGGGCTATGCCGACGCGGTGAAGCTGCCCGACCAGCCGATCGTCGAAGGGCGCCTGCTGCGCATGGTCGGTCTCACCCTGGAGGCTGAAGGCCTGCGCGCTGCGGTGGGCAGCCGCTGCCTGGTGATCAACGACGACAGCTATCACCCGGTGCAGGTGGAGGCCGAAGTCATGGGCTTTGCCGGCAGCAAGGTGTTCCTGATGCCGGTCGGCAGTATTGTCGGCCTGGCGCCCGGTGCCCGCGTGGTGCCGCTGGACGACAGCGGCCGCCTGCCCATGGGCATGAGCATGCTTGGCCGGGTGCTCGATGGCGCCGGTCGCGCGCTGGACGGCAAGGGTGGGATGAAGGCCGAGGACTGGGTGCCGATGGACGGCCCGATCATCAACCCGCTCAACCGTGATCCGATCAGCCAACCGCTGGATGTCGGTATCCGCAGTATCAATGGTTTGCTCACTGTCGGCCGCGGCCAACGCCTGGGCCTGTTCGCCGGTACCGGTGTCGGTAAGTCGGTGCTGCTGGGCATGATGACCCGCTTTACCGAGGCCGAGATCATCGTGGTCGGCCTGATCGGCGAGCGGGGTCGGGAAGTGAAGGAATTCATCGAGCATATCCTCGGAGAGGAGGGGCTCAAGCGCTCGGTGGTGGTCGCCTCGCCAGCGGATGACGCGCCCTTGATGCGTCTGCGCGCAGCGATGTATTGCACGCGCATTGCCGAGTATTTCCGCGACAAGGGCAAGAATGTCCTGTTGCTGATGGACTCGCTGACCCGTTTTGCCCAGGCCCAGCGCGAAATTGCCCTGGCCATCGGCGAGCCGCCCGCCACCCGCGGTTATCCGCCGTCGGTGTTCGCCAAGCTGCCCAAACTGGTGGAGCGGGCTGGTAATGGTGAACCGGGCGGTGGCTCGATTACCGCGTTCTACACGGTGCTGTCCGAAGGCGACGACCAGCAGGACCCGATCGCCGATTCGGCGCGGGGCGTGCTCGACGGCCACTTTGTGCTGTCCCGACGCCTGGCCGAGGAAGGGCACTACCCAGCCATCGACATCGAGGCCTCGATCAGCCGGGTCATGCCCCAGGTGGTCGACCCCGATCACCTGCGTCAGGCGCAGAAGTTCAAGCAGCTGTGGTCGCGCCTGTCGCAGAGTCGCGATCTGATCAGCGTCGGCGCCTATGTGGCTGGTGGCGATCCGGAGACGGACCTGGCCATCGCCTTGCAACCCAGGCTGGTGGACTTCCTGCGCCAGGGTCTGGATGAAAACGTCGGCATGGCGCAGAGCCGTGAAGAACTGGCCGCGGTGTTCGCGCCGCCGGCGGGCTGATAGGCCATGGCCCAGCCCAGCCGAGCGGCACGCCTGGTGCCGGTGGTGGACATGGCCGAGGAGGCCGAGCGCAAGGCCGCCCAGCGCCTGGGGCATTTCCAGAGGCTGCTCAGCGATGCCCAGGCCAAGCAGGCCGAGCTCGAGAGTTTTCGCGAGGCCTATCAGCAGCAATGGATCAATCGCGGCAGCCAGGGTGTCGACGGCAACTGGCTGGTCAACTACCAGCGCTTCCTCGGGCAGTTGGAAGCGGCAATGACCCAGCAGCGCCAGAGCATGGCCTGGCACCAGAACAACCTGAACAACGCCCGCAACACCTGGCAGCAGGCCTATGCCCGGGTCGAAGGGCTGCGCAAGCTGGTCCAGCGCTACCTGGACGAAGCGCGCCGGGCTGAGGACAAGCGCGAGCAGAAGCTGCTCGATGAGCTGTCCCAGCGCCTGCCGCGCCAGCACATAACTTATTGATTTAGCAGGGACCTGTGGGAGCAACTGTCTTGCTCAATTTTTAGAGTCTGGCGCGATCCCTGTGGGAGCGGGCTTGCCCGCGAACACGGGCGAAGCCCGTGCCATCCACCACGATGTCGGCTTCGCGGGCAAACCCGCTCCCACAGGGTGTGTGCTGGCCAGGCAATCGCGGTTCTCTGCGCGACAGCCCTGCACGGGGGCAACCCAGGTCCACCACCTTGCACCTGCCGTCAGCGCCTGCTAAACCTTCAGAAGTCGCATTCGCCATCATCGAAGGAATCGCTCGCATGGCAGTCGAAACTGATTTTTCACAGGATGGGAAAAAGCTGACGATCAAGGTCAAGGGTCGTTTCGATTTCGGCAAGCATCAGGAATTCAGGGATGCCTACGAGCGCCAGCGCCCGCGTCCGGACTCCGTGGTGGTCGACCTGAAGGAGGCCACGTATCTCGACAGCTCGGCGTTGGGCATGTTGCTGCTGCTGCGCGACCATGTCGGTGGCGAGGATTCGGATATCCGCGTGGTCCATGCCAGCCCTGATGTGCGCAAGATCCTGGCGATCTCCAACTTCGAAAAGCTGTTCGACATCAGTTGAGCGTGGCCATGTCCGCCGATCAGCCGTTGACCGTGCTGGTGGCCGAGGACGGCACCGCGGACAGGCTATTGCTGGCGCAGATCGTCCGGCGCCAGGGGCATGAGGTGGTCACTGCCGAGAACGGCGAGCAGGCGGTGGCGCTGTTTGCCGAGCGGCGGCCGCAGTTGGTGCTGCTCGATGCGCTGATGCCGGTGATGGATGGCTTCGAGGCGGCGCGGCGGATCAAGGCGCTGGCCGGCGAGGCGCTGGTGCCGATCATCTTCCTGACCTCCCTTAATGAAGAGGAGGGGCTGGTACGTTGCCTGGAGGCCGGGGGCGACGATTTCATGGCCAAGCCCTACAGCGCCGTCATCCTGGCGGCGAAGATCCGAGCCATGGACCGCTTGCGTCGCCTGCAGGCGACGGTGCTGGAGCAGCGCGACCAGATCGCCCGCCATCACCATCACCTGCTCAACGAGCAGCGGGTGGCCAAGGCGGTGTTCGACAAGGTCGCCCACTCCGGCTGCCTGGGTGCCTCGAACATCCGCTACCTGCAATCGCCCTACGCGCTGTTCAATGGCGATCTGTTGCTGGCGGCGTTTACCCCTTCGGGCGACATGCATGTGCTGCTGGGGGATTTTACCGGCCATGGCCTGCCGGCCGCGGTCGGCGCCATGCCGCTGGCGGAGGTGTTCTATGGCATGACCGCCAAGGGCTACGGCCTGGTCGAAACGCTGCGGGAGATGAACGCCAAGCTCAAGCGCATCCTGCCTGTGGACATGTTCTGTTGTGCGCTGTTGCTCAACCTGAGTTTCCAGCGAGAAACCGTGGAGCTCTGGAACGGTGGCATGCCGGATGGCTATCGGTTGTCGGCGCAAGGCGAGGTGCTCGAGGTGTTGCCTTCGCGTCACCTGCCGCTGGGCATCCTGCCGCCCGAGCAGTTCGACGATACCACCGAGGTGAGGCCGCTTGCGGCGGGGGAGCGACTGTTCCTGCTGTCTGATGGCGTGGTCGACACCGGGGATGCCCGGGAATGCCTGTTCGGTGTGGAGCGTCTGTTGGCGGTGCTGGCGGCCAACCGCGATCCGGTGGTGTTGTTCGACGAGGTCATGCAGGCACTGGCGGGCTTCGGCGGCCAGTCTCGTGACGATATCAGCCTGTGCGATATCCGCATGTTGGCGCCTGAACATGTAGTACCGCAGGCGGTGGTGTACTCCGACAGTGGTCGTTCCAGTCCGTTGGACTGGTCGATGCAGTTCGAGTTGCGGGGCGAGAGCCTGGGGCGCTTCAACCCGGTCCCTTATCTGGTACAGCTGTTGCAGGAAATCCACGGCCTCAGGCCCAGCAGCGGCAAGTTGCACAGTGTGCTGAGCGAGCTGTACTCCAATGCGCTGGAGCATGGTGTGCTGGGGCTGGACTCGGCGCTCAAGCGCGACGCCGAAGGCTTCGCCGAGTACTATCGCCAGCGCGCCGAGCGCCTGGGGCGAGAGGTGCACGGCAGCGTCTGTATTGCCCTGCGGGTGGAACCTCAAGGTGCGGGTGGGCGTCTGATCATCGAGGTCCGCGACAGCGGCGCGGGCTTCGACGTGGAGCGCCTGTCGGCCGCCACGCCAGTGGAACAGGGCTTCAGTGGGCGAGGGGTGGGCCTGGTGCGGCGGTTGGCCGGCAATGCCCAGTGGTTGGAGGGTGGACGCTTGGCGCGCGTGGCGTTTCAATGGTGAGCCGGTTTGCGCGGCTCGGGCCTAATCAGGCTTGATCAAGGAGTGAGCAAGTGGCGGACATGCATATTGATCAGAAGGTGCTGAGTGATTTGCGGGAGGTCATGGAAGATGGCTACCTGCAGTTGCTGGAAACCTTCCTGGAAGACTCCGAGCGGCGTCTGAACCAGCTGCACGAGGCCAAGGATGCCGACGAGCTGGGCCTTGCCGCACACAGTTTCAAGGGCAGCAGCAGCAATATGGGGGCCGTGGGCCTGGCCAAGCTGTGTCAGCAGCTCGAGGAGCGAGTGCGTCAACAACCCTTGTATGGCATCGAGGACCTGATCAACCGCATCGACCAGGAGTACCTGGAGGTCCAGCGCTTCTACCGTGGCGAGCGTCAGCGAATCGCCGCCGAGTAAAGCTGGCGCGAGTTTTGCTTTTCTTCGCACAGATGCACTTTACCAGTTCTGCCGCGGAGACCTTTCAATGCCTGTCGCATCCAATCCATTGTTGCAAGCCGGCCTCGTCAACACGGCGTCGCGCCCGGCTGCCGGAGTGGCGGACAAGCCGCTGCAAGCCCCGGCCAGCCAGGTCGGTGGCTTCGACCAGGTCATGGCTCGGCAGGGTCGCGACAATACCCCTTCCCGTGATGTCAAGGTTGCCAAGGATACCGCTGCGGCCAAGCCCAAGGAGCAGGCAGCCCCCGCCAATGGCGGCAAGCCGGCGGATGCCAGCAAGCCAGCGGTTGCCGATGACGGCAAGAACTTGCCTGCGACGGCTGAAGCCAAGCCGGTCGGCGAAACGGACGAGTCGGCTGATAGCAGTAATACTCCCTCCCTCGATGCCAATCTGGTGGCAGGGCAGATCACCGATGCCCAGGCCGGCGCGCAGTTGATCCAGGCCCAGGCCGAAGCGGTCGCGCCGGTTTTGCAGGCGGCGGTGCAGACGCCGCAACCCGCCGTGCCGGCTCCGCCGGTCGGTGAGGAGGTCCTCAAGGACGCAAACTTCGATCCGCAGGCCGACCCATTGGCCGATATGCCGACCTTGCGTCTGGCGTTGGAGCACGAGGCCCAGGCCAAGGGCACGACTTCGGCGCATGCCGCCAGCGCGCGCCCGGAAAATGGCCAGGTACCGGCCGACCCGGCCGCGACTGCCGTCAATACCTTGGCGAATGTGACAGAGAAGGCCGAGTCCGAGGCCGGGCACTCCGAGCGTGGCGACAAGGCGTTCGCCGGGCTGATCGACGATGGCCTCAAGGATATCAAGGAAGCCAGCAGCGACACGCGTGTGGATGACTTCGCCAATCGCCTGGCAAACCTGACGCAAGCGGCGACGCCCAAGACCGCCAACGCCGTGCCGGTAGCGCCGAGCCCGCTGCAGCAGCCGCTGGCGATGAACCAGGGGGCCTGGACCGAAGGCCTGGTGAATCGGGTCATGTACCTGTCCAGCCAGAACCTGAAGTCGGCGGATATCCAGCTTGAACCTGCCGAGCTGGGTCGCCTGGACATTCGTGTCAATGTCGCGGCGGATCAATCCACCCAGATTCACTTCGTCAGCGGTCACGCCGGGGTGCGCGATGCCCTCGACAGCCAGGCCTACCGTTTGCGCGAGCTGTTCGCCCAGCAAGGCCTGGCGCAGCCGGACGTCAGCGTGGCCGATCAGTCCCGCGAGCAGCAGCAACAGCAGCAGGCGCAGCAGGGTGGGTCGAACCTGTCCGGCGTCGCGGCGAGGCGCGCCGAGGCGGCCGGGGAGGGCAGCGAACTGGCCGATGCCGCGCATCCCGTCGAGCAGCAGACGGTGATCGGCAGCAGCATGGTCGACTACTACGCCTGATCTTCCCCCCGGCCCTGGCCATGCCCCGTCGGGCGGGTACTTTCCCGCGACGGGGCTGGTACTTTCCGACTCGGGCAGATTTGGCATAACACTTGCTCAAGCCACGTCATCCTTCCTTGAAACCCCGATGGACGACGGATTATTGGCATGGCGAAGAGTGACGCAGTGAAAGACCCCGCCACTAAAGGCAAACTCAAGTTGATCCTGCTGCTGGTGCTGGCCCTGCTCCTGGCGGTCGGCCTGTCGGTAGGCGCTACCTGGTTCTTCATGCACAAGAGCGAGTCGGCGCCAGCGCCTGACGCCGCGCAGAGCAATGTCAAGCTGCCGGCGATCTACGAGCCGCTGGCACCGGCCTTCGTGGTCAACTTCAACCAGAATGGCCGCCAGCGCTACATGCAGGTGAGCATCACCATGCAGGGGCGCAGCCAGGCCGATCTTGAAGCGCTCAAGGTGCACATGCCGGTGATCCGCAACAACCTGGTGATGATGTTCTCCGGCCAGGGCTTCGACACCCTTGCCGCCAGCCCCGTCGGGCAGGAGATGCTGCGCCAGAAGGCCACCGCGGTGGTGCAGGAAGTGGCGCAGAAGGAAGTCGGCAGGCCGGTCGTCGACCAGCTGCTGTTCACCAATTTCGTATTGCAGTAGGAGCACATAGATGGCCGTGCAGGACCTGCTGTCCCAGGATGAGATCGACGCCCTGCTGCATGGGGTGGACGATGGGCTGGTACAAACCGAGAGCGCTGGCGAGCCCGGCAGCATCAAGAGCTACGACCTGACCAGTCAGGACCGTATCGTGCGGGGTCGCATGCCGACCCTGGAAATGATCAACGAGCGTTTCGCCCGTTATACCCGTATCAGCATGTTCAACCTGCTGCGTCGCTCCGCCGACGTGGCGGTGGGCGGCGTGCAGGTGATGAAGTTCGGCGAGTACGTGCACTCGCTTTACGTACCCACCAGCCTCAACCTGGTCAAGATCAAGCCGTTGCGCGGTACCGCGCTGTTCATCCTCGACGCCAAGCTGGTGTTCAAGCTGGTGGACAACTTCTTCGGTGGCGACGGGCGTCACGCCAAGATCGAGGGTCGCGAGTTCACCCCGACCGAGCTGCGCGTGGTGCGCATGGTCCTGGACCAGTGCTTCGTCGACCTCAAGGAAGCCTGGCAAGCGATCATGCCGGTCAACTTCGAGTACATCAACTCCGAGGTCAACCCGGCCATGGCCAACATCGTCGGCCCCAGCGAGGCGGTGGTGGTCTCGACCTTCCACATCGAACTCGATGGCGGTGGCGGCGACCTGCACGTGACCATGCCCTATTCGATGATCGAGCCGGTGCGCGAAATGCTCGACGCCGGGTTCCAGTCCGACCTGGACGACCAGGATGAGCGCTGGGTCAAGGCCCTGCGCGAAGACGTACTGGACGTCAACGTGCCGGTGTCGGCCACGGTCGCCCGTCGCCAGCTGAAGCTGCGCGACATCCTGCACATGCAGCCGGGTGACGTGATTCCGGTGGAACTGCCGGAGCACCTGGTGCTGCGCGCCAACGGCGTGCCGTCGTTCAAGGCGCGGCTGGGTTCGCACAAGGGCACCTTGTCGCTGCAGATCATCGACCCGATCGAACGCCGCTGACGGCGTGCCGGTCGCTCCAACGTATTGAATGCCTGTCGAGGAAATCATGGCTAACGAAAACGAGATCAACTCTCCCGAGGAACAGGCCCTGGCCGATGAGTGGGCTGCCGCCCTGGAAGAGACCGGTGATGCCGGTCAGTCTGACATCGACGCACTGCTGGCAGCCGACGCCGCTTCGGCCGGCGCCGGCCGCCTGCCAATGGAAGAGTTCGCCAGCTCGCCCAAGCCCAACGAGCATGTCAGCCTCGAAGGCCCCAACCTGGACGTGATCCTGGATATCCCGGTGAGCATCTCCATGGAAGTGGGCAGCACCGAGATCAGCATCCGCAACCTGCTGCAGCTCAACCAGGGCTCGGTGATCGAGCTCGACCGCCTGGCCGGCGAGCCGCTGGACGTACTGGTCAACGGCACGCTGATCGCCCATGGCGAGGTGGTGGTGGTCAACGAGAAGTTCGGCATCCGCCTGACTGACGTGATCAGCCCCAGCGAACGTATCAAGAAGCTGCGCTGAGTGAAGGGCATGCTGCGGAGCGTCACAGCCTTCGGTGCGTTGCTGGTCAGCGAGGTGGTGATCGCCGCCGCCGAGCCTGCTGCTGCCTCGACGGCGACGCCCGGTGGAATGGGCGCGCAGCTGGCGCAAACGGTGATCGGCCTGCTGCTGGTGGTGGGGCTGATCTTCTTCCTGGCCTGGCTGCTGCGACGCATGCAGGGCAGCGCGCAGCAGGGCGCCCAGGTGATCGAGGTCATCGGCACCCGGGCCATCGGTCCGCGTGATCGGCTGCTGCTGGTGCAGGTCGGCAAGGAGCAGATCCTGATCGGCCATACCCCCGGCAGCATCGAGGCCCTGCACGTGCTGGCCGAACCCGTGGATGTGCCCGCCTCGGCGCGCCAGGCCACGCCGGAATTCGCCCAGCGGCTGCTCGAGCTGATGGGCAAGGACCAGAAGGACAAGAAGTGATGAGCGGCGCAGTGCGCTTTCTGTTGACCCTGGCGCTGCTGCTGGCCGCGCCGCTGGCCCTGGCCGCCGATCCGTTGTCGATTCCGGCCATCACCCTGTCCAGTGGGGCGGACGGGCAGCAGGAGTATTCGGTCAGCCTGCAGATCCTGCTGATCATGACGGCGCTGAGCTTTATCCCGGCGTTCGTCATCCTGATGACCAGCTTCACCCGCATTATCATCGTTTTCTCGATCCTGCGTCAGGCCCTGGGTCTGCAGCAGACTCCTTCGAACCAGTTGCTTACCGGCATGGCGCTGTTCCTGACCATGTTCATCATGGCGTCAGTGTTCGATCGGGTGAACAAGGACGCCTTGCAGCCCTACCTGGCCGAGCAGATGACCGCCCAGCAAGCGATCGACAAGGCCCAGGTACCGTTGAAGGACTTCATGCTGGCACAGACCCGGCAGAGCGATCTCGACCTGTTCATGCGCCTGTCCAAGCGCACCGATATCGCCGGGCCCGACCAGGTGCCGCTGACGATCCTGGTGCCGGCGTTCGTCACCTCCGAGCTCAAGACTGCGTTCCAGATCGGCTTCATGATCTTCATCCCGTTCCTGATCATCGACATGGTGGTCGCCAGCGTGCTGATGGCCATGGGTATGATGATGCTGTCGCCGTTGATCATCTCGCTGCCGTTCAAGATCATGCTGTTCGTCCTGGTCGATGGCTGGGCGCTGATCATGGGCACCCTGGCCGGAAGTTTCGGCGGTGTCTGACGCCGTCAAGGAGAGCCTCGCATGACACCTGAAGTCGCCATCGACCTGTTTCGCGAAGCGTTGTGGATGACCACCATGATGGTCGCCATCCTGGTGGTGCCGAGCCTGCTGGTGGGCCTTGTGGTGGCCATGTTCCAGGCGGCGACGCAGATCAACGAACAGACCCTGAGCTTTCTTCCGCGCCTGCTGGTGATGCTGGTCACGCTGATCGTCGTCGGTCCGTGGCTGACGCAGAAGTTCATGGAGTACTTCATCGGCCTCTACACCAGCATTCCGCAGCTGGTCGGTTGACGCCACGATGCTGGAATTGACCGACACGCAGATCGGCACCTGGGTCGCCACCTTCATCCTGCCGTTGTTCCGGGTGACCGCCTTGCTGATGACGATGCCGATCATCGGCACCAAGATGCTGTCGGCCCGGATACGCCTGTACGTTGCCGTTGCCATCACCGTGGTGATCGTGCCGGCCCTGCCACCGCTGCCTGAAATCGACCCGTTGAGCCTGCGTGGCGTGCTGTTGTGCGCCGAGCAGGTGATTGTCGGGGCATTGTTCGGTTTTTCCCTGCAGTTGCTGTTCCAGGCCTTCGTGGTCGCAGGGCAGATCGTCGCGGTGCAGATGGGCATGGCCTTCGCCTCCATGGTCGATCCGGCCAACGGCGTCAACGTCGCGGTTATCGGTCAGTTCATGACCATGCTGGTGAGCATGCTGTTCCTGCTGATGAATGGCCACCTGGTCGCGTTCGAGATACTCACCGAGAGCTTCACCACGTTGCCGGTGGGGCACGCGCTGGTGGTCGATCATTTCTGGGAAATGGCCGGGCGCATGAGCTGGGTGCTGGGGGCCGGGTTGTTGCTGATCCTGCCGGCTATCGCCTCGCTGCTGGTGGTCAACATCGCCTTTGGCGTGATGACCCGCGCCGCCCCGCAGTTGAATATCTTCTCCATTGGTTTCCCGCTTACGCTGGTGCTGGGCATGGTGATCTTCTGGATCGGCCTGGCCGATATCCTTTCACACTACCAGGCACTGGCCAGCGAAGCGCTGCAGTGGCTGCGTGAGCTGGCACGGGCGCGCTGAGCATGGCTGAAAGCGAAAGCGGTCAGGACAAGACAGAGGAACCCACCGACAAGCGCAAGCGCGACGCGCGGGAAAAAGGTGAGATCGCCCGCTCCAAGGAATTGAACACGGTGGCGGTGACCCTGGCTGGCGCCGGGGGACTGCTGGCCTTTGGTGGGCACCTGGCTGAAGAATTGATGGCGCTGATGCGCATGAACTTCAGCCTTACCCGCGAGGTGGTGGTGGACGAGGGGAGCATGGCGGCGTTCCTGCTGGCCTCGGGCAAGATGGCCATCTGGGCGGCGCAGCCGGTGCTGATCCTGCTGTTCGTGATCGCGTTCGTCGGCCCGATCGCGTTGGGCGGCTTCCTGTTTTCCGGAAGCCTGCTGCAGCCCAAGTTCAGTCGCATGAACCCTTTGTCGGGGATCAAGCGCATGTTTTCGATGAATGCGCTGACCGAGCTGCTCAAGGCACTGGCCAAGTTCTTCGTGATCCTGATCGTGGCACTGGTGGTGTTGGCCGGGGATCGCCAGGCACTGCAGGCGATTGCCAACGAACCGCTCGAGCAGGCGATCATCCATTCGGTTCAGGTGGTGGGTTGGAGCGCGTTGTGGATGGCGGCTGGGTTGTTGCTCATCGCTGCGGCCGATGTGCCGTTCCAGCTGTGGCAGACCCACAAGAAAATGAAGATGACCAAGCAGGAAGTGAAGGACGAGTACAAGGACAGCGAGGGCAAGCCTGAGGTCAAGCAGCGTATTCGCCAGCTGCAGCGCGAGGCGTCGCAGCGCCGGATGATGGCGGCGGTGCCGGATGCTGATGTGATAATTACCAACCCGACCCACTATGCCGTGGCCTTGCAGTACGACCCCGAGAAGGGCGGCTCGGCGCCGCTGCTGGTGGCCAAGGGTACCGATTTTGTCGCCTTGAAGATGCGGGAGATCGGGGTCGAGCATAACGTGCAGATACTTGAGTCGCCGGCCCTGGCGCGGGCGATCTATTACTCTACCGAGATGGAGCAGGAGATTCCGGCGGGGTTGTACCTGGCGGTGGCGCAGGTGTTGGCCTATGTGTTCCAGATTCGGCAGTATCGGGCGGGCAAGGGGAAGGCGCCGGAGCCTTTGAAAGAGGATTTGCCGATTCCTGATGATTTGCGGCGGGATAGTTGAGTTTGGTTTGGTTTGGTTTGGTTTGGTTTGGTTTGGTTTGGTTTGGTTGTGGTTGTGGTTGTGGTTGTGGTTGTGGTTGTGGTTGTGGTTGTGTTGAAAGTTGTATGTGCATTCATTTGTGATGTCGACGCTTATTCACCTTCCGCCCTTACGGCGGGTAACTTTTTGAAGGATCAAAAAGTCACCAAAAAATCCTCGCTCCATTCATCCGGCCCCTGCGCTTCGCTCCGGGGTCCCCTCACTCCGGCCTTGCTCCCGGGAGGGCCGCGCTGCAGGGCCCATCCTGGGCCCCAGCGCTTGACGGGCATCCATGCCCGTCACCTCCCTCCGCAAGACCTCCGTTCGGCCTCCTGAAGTCGCGAAGTTACGAGCGGCGCCTGGACTGGCGCAGCTATCGCTAGTTGAAGCTTAATTAAGCTCTCGATTACATCGCGGGGCAAGCCCGCTCCCACGCAATAGTCGCCGTTATATAGATCCCTGTAGGAGCGGGCTTGCCCCGCGAAAGGGCCGGAACAGCCAATACATAATTAACCGTCAAATAACCAACTTCGAATTTCTTGCTCTTGCTCTTGCTCTTGCTCTTGCTCTTGCTCTTGCTCTTGCTCTTGATTCTAAACGCGCGATAGTTCAGGCGCCACCAATTGCGACTTCAGGAGGCCGAGCGGAGTTCTTGCGTAGTGGGGCGACGGCCATGGATGGCCGTCGAGCGCTGCGGCCCAGGATGGGCCGTACAGCGCGGTACCCACGGGAGCAAGAACGGAGCGAGGGAACCCCGGAGCGAAGCGTAGGGGCCGGATGAATGGAGCCAGCGGTTTTTGCCTACTTTTGCCCAAGAGCAAAAGTAGGTCGCCGTAAAGGCGAAAAGGTGCCTATGCGTCACCATCGCCAATGAATGCGCATAAAAAAATCAAAACAGTAATCCCCGAACCCCCGAAAACCCCCACCCCCAGAAAAGTTGGAAAGCTTCTTGCAAAGGCAGCGCCAGCCGCCACACAGGCGTCAAAGTTTTGCTTGAAGAGGAATAGCGGTGGATCGCACTCAGTTAATCAGCAACGCCCGCAACAACCTGGCCGGTCTCGGCCGGGGCAACCTCGGCGTGCCGCTGCTCCTGCTGGTGATGCTGGCAATGATGATGTTGCCGATCCCGCCGTTCCTGCTCGACGTGTTCTTCACCTTCAACATCGCCCTGTCGATCGTGGTCCTGCTGGTCTGCGTCTACGCCCTGCGTCCCCTGGACTTCGCCGCGTTTCCCACCATCCTGCTGGTGGCAACGCTGCTGCGCCTGGCGCTGAACGTCGCCTCCACCCGCGTGGTCATGCTCCATGGCCAGGAGGGCCATGGCGCCGCGGGCAAGGTGATCCAGGCCTTCGGTGAAGTGGTGATCGGCGGCAACTACGTCGTCGGTGCGGTGGTGTTCGCCATCCTCATGATCATCAACTTCGTCGTGGTGACCAAGGGCGCCGGGCGTATCTCCGAGGTGAGCGCGCGCTTCACCCTCGACGCCATGCCCGGCAAGCAGATGGCCATCGACGCCGACCTCAACGCCGGCCTGATCGACCAGGCCCAGGCCAAGTCGCGCCGCGCCGAGGTCGCCCAGGAGGCCGAGTTCTACGGCTCCATGGACGGTGCCAGCAAGTTCGTCCGCGGTGACGCCATCGCCGGCCTGCTGATCCTGTTCATCAACCTCATCGGCGGCATGCTGATCGGCATGTTGCAGCACGGCATGACCTTCGGCGACGCCGGCAAGGTCTACGCCCTGCTGACCATTGGTGACGGATTGGTGGCGCAATTGCCATCGCTGCTGCTGTCCACCGCCGCTGCGATCATGGTTACCCGCGCCTCGGGGTCCGAGGACATGGGCAAGCTGATCAATCGGCAGATGTTCGATTCGCCCAAAGCCCTGGCGGTCTCCGGTGCGTTGATGATTGTCATGGGCCTGGTGCCCGGCATGCCGCACATCGCCTTCCTCGGCCTGGGCGGGTTGGCTTGCGGTGGCGCCTACCTGGTATGGAAGAAACAGCAGAAGGCCAAGCTCGTGGCTGAGCAGGAGGTCCAGCGTCAGCAGGACCTGCTGCCTTCACCGCAGCGCGCCATGGACACCAAGGAGCTGGGCTGGGACGACGTCACGCCCATCGACATGATCGGCCTTGAGGTCGGCTATCGCCTGATTCCGCTGGTGGACCGCAACCAGGGTGGCCAGTTGCTGGCGCGGATCAAGGGCGTGCGCAAGAAGCTCTCCCAGGACCTGGGCTTCCTCATGCCGACCGTGCACATTCGCGACAACCTCGACCTGCAACCCAGCGCCTACCGCTTGACGCTGATGGGGGTGATCCTGGCCGAGGCCGAGATCTACCCGGATCGGGAGCTGGCGATCAACCCGGGCCAGGTGTTCGGCTCGGTCAACGGCATCGCCTCGCGCGATCCGGCCTTCGGCCTGGAAGCCGTGTGGATCGATGTCGGCCAGCGCGCCCAGGCGCAATCGTTGGGCTATACGGTGGTGGACGCCAGCACCGTGGTCGCCACCCACCTCAACCAGATCCTGCAGAAGCACTGCCACGAGCTGATCGGGCACGAGGAGGTGGTGCAATTGCTGCAGGTGCTGGCCAAGGTCTCGCCGAAGCTGGCCGAGGAGGTGGTGCCGGGTGTCATTTCCTTGTCGGGCCTGCTCAAGGTCCTGCAGGCGCTGCTCGCCGAGCAGGTACCAGTGCGTGACATCCGCAGCATTGCCGAAGCCATCGCCAACAACGCGGCGAAGAGTCAAGATACCGCCGCGCTGGTGGCGCTGGTGCGCGTCGGTTTGTCCCGCGCCATCGTGCAAAGCATTGTCGGCGTTGAGTCCGAGCTGCCTGTGATTACCTTGGAGCCAAGGTTGGAACAGATCTTGCTCAATAGTTTGCAAAGGGCCGGGCAGGGTCAGGAAGATGGTGTTCTTCTTGAGCCGAGCATGGCCGAGAAGCTTCAGCGTTCGCTGATCGAGGCGGCCCAGCGTCAGGAAATGCAGGGCCAGCCGGCCATCCTCCTGGTCGCCGGCCCGATCCGCGCCATGCTGTCGCGCTTCGGTCGCCTGGCTGTACCGAATTTGCATGTTTTGGCGTATCAGGAAATACCTGACAACAAGCAAGTCACCATTGTTGCCACCGTGGGCCCCAACGGCTGAGGTAGTGGGTTATGCAAGTTAAGCGTTTTTTCGCCGCCGATATGCGTCAGGCCATGAAGCTGGTCCGGGATGAGCTCGGCTCCGACGCCGCCATCATCGGCAACCGCCGCATCGCTGGCGGTGTCGAACTGACGGCCGCGCTGGACTACAAGCTGTCCGCCCTGGCCCCACGCGTGCCCAATGCGGAGCTCGAGGACGAGTTGCGCAAGACGCAGTCGCGCATCGTCACCGCCCAGGCCGAATTGACCGGGCGCGGTGATGCCGTCGAAGGCGGCAACCGGCAATTGTTTGCCGGCCAGTCGCTGACTGCGTCCGAGCCGTTGATCGAACCGCATGTCGATGAGCCGGTGGTCGCGGCTGTGCCGGCAGCGGCCCCCGTCGATCCGCGTCTGTTCGATGCCATGCGCTCCGAACTGACCGGCCTGCGCGAGCTGCTGGAAGTCCAGCTCGGTTCGCTCGCCTGGAGCCAGCTGCAGGGCAGCAAGCCACAGCAGGCCAACCTCTGGCGCCGTCTGCAGCGCCTCGGCCTGTCCGGTGGCCTGGCCCGCGAGTTGCTCGACCTCACTGCCGAAATCGAAGACCCACGTCATGCCTGGCGCATGGTCCTGGCACACCTGGCGCGGATGATCGAAGTGCCCGAGATCGAACCGATCGAGGAGGGCGGGGTCATCGCCATGGTCGGCCCGGCCGGCATGGGCAAGACCACCACCCTGGCCAAGCTGGCCGCCCGCTACGTGCTCAAGTACGGCGCGAACAACCTGGCGCTGGTCAGCATGGACAGCTTCCGCATCGGCGCCCAGGAGCAGCTCAAGACCCTGGGGCGCATCCTCAACGTGCCGGTCACCTATGTCGACCCGGGCGAGTCGCTGGCCCAGGCGCTGGAACCACTGCTGCGCAAGCGCGTGGTGCTGATCGACACCGCCGGCCTGCAGGCCAGCGACCCGGCGCTGCGCATGCAGCTCGAGACCCTGGCCGGGCGCGGCATCGCCGCCAAGAATTACCTGGTGCTGGCAACCACCAGCCAGAAGCAGGTGCTCACCGCCGCCTACCACAGCTACAAGCGCTGCGGCCTGGCCGGTTGCATCCTGACCAAGCTCGATGAAACGGCATGCCTCGGCGAAGTGCTGAGCCTTGCCATCAGTCATGAACTGCCGGTGGCCTATCTGACCGATGGGCCGCGCATTCCTGACGACCTGCAACTGCCGCGCAAGCACCAACTGGTGAGTCGCGCGGTCAGCGTGCAGTTGCAGGACGAGCCCAGCGACGAGGCCATGGCCGACATGTTCGCTGATCTCTACCACAACCCTGGCAAGCGTGCGGGTTGAGGGTGAATACTGTGCAAAGTACCTACATCATGGGGTTGCCCGGCCGGACCGTGGCCTTGAACGTTCAGCCCCTCATGTGGCCTGGGTCCAAGCGAGACAAGGTAAAGAACAGACATGGGTAGCATGCATCCCGTACAGGTGATCGCCGTGACCGGTGGCAAAGGTGGCGTCGGCAAGACTAACGTTTCAGTGAACCTGTCCCTGGCGCTGGCCGAACTCGGTCGCCGGGTCATGTTGCTGGACGCCGACCTGGGCCTGGCCAATGTCGACGTTCTGCTGGGGCTCACGCCCAAGCGCACCCTGGCCGACGTCATCGAAGGCCGCTGCGAGCTGCGCGATGTGCTGCTGCAGGGCCCCGGCGGCGTGCGTATCGTCCCGGCGGCTTCCGGCACCCAGAGCATGGTGCACCTGGCGCCCGCCCAGCACGCCGGCCTGATCCAGGCCTTCAGCGAGATCGGCGACAACCTCGACGTACTGGTGATCGACACCGCTGCGGGTATTGGTGACTCGGTGGTCAGCTTTGTCCGCGCGGCCCAGGAAGTGTTGCTGGTGGTGTGTGACGAGCCCACCTCGATCACCGACGCCTACGCCCTGATCAAGCTGCTCAACCGCGACTACGGGATGAATCGGTTCCGCGTGCTGGCCAACATGGCCCAGAGCCCGCAGGAAGGGCGCAACCTGTTCGCCAAGTTGACCAAGGTCACCGACCGCTTCCTCGACGTCGCCCTACAATACGTCGGCGCCGTGCCGTACGACGAGTGTGTGCGCAAGGCCGTGCAGAAGCAGCGGGCGGTCTACGAGGCTTTCCCGCGCTCCAAGTGCGCGCTGGCGTTCAAGGCCATCGCGCAGAAGGTCGACAGCTGGCCGTTGCCTGCCAACCCGCGCGGGCACCTGGAATTCTTCGTCGAGCGCCTGGTGCAGCCCACCAGTGCAGGGCCAGTGTTATGAACGCGAGTGGTTTCAAGATGTACAGCAAGGCCGCCAAGGACGCTCAGTACGAGCTGATCGAACGCTACGCGCCACTGGTCAAGCGTATCGCCTACCACCTGCTGGCGCGCCTGCCAGCCAACGTCCAGGTCGAGGACCTGATCCAGGCCGGGATGATCGGCCTGCTGGAAGTGGCCAACAAATACGATGCCAGCAAGGGCGCCAGTTTCGAGACCTATGCCGGTATCCGCATCCGCGGCGCCATGCTCGACGAGGTGCGCAAGGGTGACTGGGCGCCACGCTCGGTGCACCGCAACACGCGCATGGTCAGCGACGCGATTCGCTGCGTTGAAGCAAAGACGGGGCGCGACGCTAAAGATCACGAGGTTGCTGCCGAACTCCAATTGAGTCTCGATGATTACTACGGGATTTTGAACGACACCCTGGGCAGTCGCCTGTTCAGTTTCGACGACCTGCTGCAGGACGGCGAACACGAGGGGCTGCACGAGGATGGCGCCAGCAACCAGCTGGAGCCGGCGCGGGACCTGGAGGACGAGCGCTTCCAGGCCGCATTGGCCGAGGCGATCGCCAACCTGCCGGAACGCGAGCGCCTGGTGCTGGCGCTGTACTACGACGAAGAGCTGAACCTCAAGGAAATTGGTGAGGTGCTGGGGGTCAGCGAATCGCGTGTCAGCCAGTTGCACAGCCAGTGCGCGGCACGTCTGCGCAGTCGCCTGGGTGAATGGCGGGCGCGTTGAGCCAAGGTTCGATGCAGTCGTTTTTTTGTGGTGCCGAATTGATTGAGTGCGCGCTCGGCGCCGAGCGCGTTTAAGACTGCTTGGAGGTCTAATTGAACAAAGACATGAAAATCCTCATCGTTGACGACTTCTCGACGATGCGGCGGATCATCAAGAACCTGTTGCGTGATCTGGGTTTCACCAACGTCAAGGAAGCCGATGACGGCAACACGGCACTGCCGATGCTCACCAGTGAGCACTTTGACTTCCTGGTAACCGACTGGAACATGCCGGGCATGACCGGTATCGACCTGCTGCGCGCGGTCCGTGCCGACGAGCGCCTCAAGCACCTGCCGGTGTTGATGGTCACCGCCGAAGCCAAGCGCGAGCAGATCATCGAAGCTGCCCAGGCCGGCGTAAACGGCTATGTGGTCAAGCCTTTCACCGCCCTGGCGCTGAAAGAAAAGATCGAGAAGATCTTCGAACGCGTCAACGGCTGAGTCACGTCTGGGGGGCGCAATGGAGTCAACCAACAACTCTTTGGGTGAGTTTGAATCAACCCTGAAGAAGCATGCCCAGGAGCTGGTCGAGAGCCTTGAGCGCGGCCGGTTCGGTGATGCGGTGCAGCTGATCCACCAACTGAACCAGACCCGCGACCGCGGGCTGTACCAGGAGGTCGGCAAGCTCACCCGTGAACTGCACAGTGCAATCGTCAACTTCCAGATCGACCCGTCCATGCCGCAGGCCGAGGAAGTGTCGCAGATTACCGACGCCGCCGAACGCCTCTCCTACGTGGTTCGCCTCACCGAAGGTGCGGCCAACCGCACCATGGACCTGGCGGAGGCGTGCACCCCGGTGCTCAACGACCTCGCCGCCGAGGCCCAGAGCCTGTCCGCCGACTGGCAGCGCTTCATGCGCCGCGAGGTGGCAGCGCCGGAATTCCGTGAGCTGGTCAAGCGTGTGGACAGTTTCCTGGCGCACAGTGCCGAAGGTAACCAGAAGGTCGCCGGCCATCTCAACGATATCGTCCTGGCCCAGGATTATCAGGATCTCACCGGCCAGGTGATCAAACGGGTGACCGCGCTGGTCACCGAAGTCGAAAGCAATCTGCTCAAGCTCGTGCTGATGGCAAGCCAGGTCGACCGCTTTGCCGGGATCGAACATGACCACCAGCAGCTGCGCGCTGAAAAAGATCAAGAAAAACATCCGACTCGGGGTGAAGGTCCGCAGATTCATGCCGATAAGCGTGAAGACGTCGTGTCCAGCCAGGACGATGTCGACGATCTGTTGTCCAGCCTGGGTTTTTAAGGAGCACGTTTAATGAGCTTCGGCGCCGATGAAGAAATCCTTCAGGATTTCCTGGTAGAAGCCGGCGAAATCCTCGAGCAACTGTCCGAGCAATTGGTCGAGCTGGAAAGCCGGCCCGATGATGCGGACCTGCTCAACGCGATTTTCCGCGGTTTCCACACTGTAAAAGGGGGCGCCGGCTTCCTTCAGCTCAATGAGTTGGTGGAGTGCTGCCACATTGCCGAGAACGTGTTCGACATCCTGCGCAAAGGTGAGCGCCGGGTTGACGCGGAACTGATGGACGTGGTGCTCGAGGCCCTCGACACGGTCAACAGCATGTTCGGCCAGGTGCGCGAACGTACCGACGTCACGCCGGCCACGCCGGAGCTGCTGGCGGCGCTGTCGCGCCTGGCCGAGCCCGGTGGCGCCGAAGCGCCGGCCCCGGTGGTCGAAGCCGCGCCCGTGGTTGAAGCTGCGGCTGCCGAGCCCGACATCACCGATACCGAGTTCGAGCAGCTGCTCGACTCGCTCGATGCGGTCAAGGCCGAAGCCCAGGCTCATGAGCAACTGCAGGGTGAAGAAATCAGCGGCGGCGGTGACGAGATCACCGATGCCGAGTTCGAGTCACTGCTTGACCAGCTGCACGGCAAGGGCCAGTTCTCGGCCGATGCCGCCGTCAGCGCGCCTGCGGCAGCCGCCCCGGCCAGCGATGAGATCACCGACGACGAGTTCGAATCGCTGCTCGACCAGCTGCACGGCAAAGGCACCTTCGCCGTCGACGCACTGCCAGGCGCCGCCGCGCCAGCGGCCAGCGCGGCACCCGCTGCGGGCGACGAGAGCATCAGCGAACACGAATTCGAGGCCCTGCTCGACCAGTTGCACGGCAAGGGCAAGTTCTCCGGTGACGCAGTCACCGCCGAAGCGCCTGCCGCTGCCGTTGCCGCACCTGTCGCGGCCAAGGCCGAGGTCAAACCAGTTGCCAAGCCGGCACCGGCCGCCGCGCCCGCCGCAGCTCCGGCTGCCGCCGCCAAGCCTGCCGCACCGGCCCGCGCTCCGGCGCCTGCCGCCGAGAAGCACGGCGCCAGCGAGGCGGAAACCACCGTGCGGGTCGATACCGCGCGCCTGGACGAGATCATGAACATGGTCGGCGAACTGGTGCTGGTGCGTAACCGCCTGGTGCGCCTGGGGCTCAACAGCGGCGACGAGGCCATGTCCAAGGCCGTGTCCAACCTCGACGTGGTCACCGCCGACCTGCAGACCGCGGTCATGAAGACCCGCATGCAGCCGATCAAGAAAGTCTTCGGCCGCTTCCCGCGCCTGGTCCGCGACCTGGCCCGCCAGCTCAAGAAAGAGATCAACCTCGAGCTGGTCGGTGAAGAGACCGACCTCGACAAGAACCTGGTCGAGGCCCTGGCCGACCCGTTGGTGCACTTGGTGCGCAACGCCGTCGACCATGGCGTCGAGATGCCCGATGAGCGCGAGGCCTCCGGCAAGTCACGCATGGGCCGGGTGGTGCTGTCCGCCGAGCAGGAGGGCGACCACATCCTGCTGTCGATCTCCGACGACGGCAAGGGCATGGACCCGAGCATCCTGCGCGCCAAGGCCGTGGAGAAGGGCCTGATGGACAAGGACGCGGCCGATCGCCTGAGCGAGTCGGACTGCTACAACCTGATCTTCGCCCCGGGCTTCTCGACCAAGACCGAGATCTCCGATGTATCCGGCCGTGGCGTCGGCATGGACGTGGTGAAGACCAAGATTTCCCAGCTCAACGGCTCGATCAACATCTTTTCGGCCAAGGGCCAGGGCTCGAAGATCGTCATCAAGGTGCCGCTGACCCTGGCGATCATGCCGACCCTGATGGTGATGCTGGGCAACCAGGCGTTCGCCTTCCCGCTGGTCAACGTCAACGAGATCTTCCACCTCGACCTGTCGCGCACCAACGTGGTCGACGGCCAGGAAGTGGTGATCGTGCGCGACAAGGCGCTGCCGCTGTTCTACCTCAAGCGCTGGCTGGTCCAGGACCACGAGCACGAGGAGCAGCACGAAGGCCATGTGGTGATCCTGTCGGTCGGCACCCAGCGCATCGGCTTCGTCGTCGACCAGCTGGTCGGCCAGGAAGAGGTGGTGATCAAGCCTCTGGGCAAGATGCTGCAGGGCACCCCGGGCATGTCCGGCGCGACCATCACCGGTGACGGCCGGATCGCGCTGATCCTCGACGTCCCGAGCATGCTCAAGCGTTACGCCGCCCGGCGTATTTGATTTCGGTGGCGCGCCCTGGCGGGTGCGCCGCCTAATGGAGTGTTTATGGCAGTCAAGGTCCTGGTGGTGGATGATTCCGGTTTCTTCCGCCGCCGTGTCTCGGAAATTCTCTCGGCGGACCCGACGATCCAGGTCGTGGGTACCGCGACCAACGGCAAGGAAGCGATCGACCAGGCGCTGGCGCTCAAGCCCGATGTCATTACCATGGACTATGAAATGCCCATGATGGACGGCATCACCGCGGTGCGGCACATCATGCAGCGCTGCCCGACGCCGGTGTTGATGTTCTCCTCGCTGACCCACGAAGGCGCCCGCGTCACCCTCGACGCCCTGGACGCCGGCGCGGTCGACTACCTGCCGAAGAACTTCGAGGACATCTCGCGCAACCCGGAAAAGGTCAAGCAGATGCTCTGCGAGAAGGTCCACACCATCTCGCGCAGCAATCGCCGTTTCAGCGCCTATTCCAGCCCGGCGCCGACTGCCGCGCCAGCTCCAGCCAGCAGTCATGCGCCGGCCAGCAGCTTCGCCAGCACCGCACCTGCGCGCACGACCGCCCCGGTGCGTACCGCGGCACCGGCCACCGCGCATTCGCCGGCGCCCAAGCGCAAGCCGTACAAGCTGGTCGCCATCGGCACCTCCACCGGTGGTCCGGTGGCGCTGCAGCGGGTGCTGACCCAGTTGCCTGCCGGATTCCCGGCGCCGATCGTGCTGATCCAGCACATGCCGGCGGCGTTCACCAAGGCCTTCGCCGAGCGCCTGGACAAACTGTGCAAGATCAGCGTCAAGGAAGCCGAGGACGGTGACGTGCTGCGTCCCGGCCTGGCGCTGCTGGCCCCGGGTGGCAAGCAGATGATGGTCGACGGTCGTGGCACGGTGAAGATCCTGCCGGGTGACGAGCGCCTGAACTACAAACCTTGCGTCGACATCACCTTCGGCTCCGCCGCCAAGTCCTATGGCGACAAGGTGCTCTCGGTGGTGCTCACCGGCATGGGCGCCGACGGTCGCGAAGGCGCGCGCCTGCTCAAGCAGGGTGGCAGCACCGTGTGGGCACAGGATGAAGCCAGCTGCGTGATCTATGGCATGCCCATGGCCATCGTCAAGGCCAACCTGGCCGATGCCGTGTACAGCCTGGACGAGATCGGCAAGCACCTGGTCGAGGCCTGCGTCTGATGGATGTGTTGAGTCTTATCGGCCTGATCCTCGCCTTTGTCGCCATTGTCGGCGGCAACTTCCTCGAGGGTGGCCACGTCGGTGCGCTGATCAACGGCCCGGCGGCATTGATCGTGCTGGGCGGTACCCTGGCAGCTGCGTTGCTGCAGTCGCCGCTGTCGTCGTTCAAGCGCGCGCTGCAGATCGTGCGCTGGATCTTCTTCCCGCCCCGGGTGGACCTGCCCGGTGGTATCGACCGGGTGGTGAACTGGAGCCTGACCGCACGCAAGGAAGGCCTGCTGGGGCTGGAGGGAGTGGCCGACGCCGAGCCCGATCCCTATGCACGCAAAGGCCTGCAGCTGTTGGTCGACGGCGCCGAGCCCGAGGCTATCCGCAGCATCCTTGAAGTCGACTTCCTGACCCAGGAGGCCCGCGACATACAGGCCGCCAAGGTGTTCGAGAGCATGGGCGGCTACGCGCCGACCATCGGCATCATCGGTGCGGTGATGGGCCTGATCCACGTGATGGGCAACCTGGCCGACCCGTCGCAGCTGGGCAACGGCATTGCCGTGGCCTTCGTCGCCACCATCTACGGCGTGGCCAGCGCCAACCTGATCCTGCTGCCGGTCGCCAACAAGCTCAAGGCCATCACCCTGCGCCAGTCGCGTTACCGCGAGATGCTGCTCGAAGGCCTGCTGTCGATCGCCGAAGGCGAGAACCCACGCTCGATCGAGCTGAAGCTGCAAGGCTTCATGGAGTAAGCCATGGCCCGTCGTCGCAAGATCGAAGAGCACGAGAACCACGAACGCTGGCTGGTCTCGTATGCCGACTTCATCACCCTGCTGTTCGCCTTCTTCGTGGTCATGTACTCGATCTCGTCGATCAACGAGGGCAAGTACAAGCAGATTTCCCAGGCACTGATCGGGGTATTCAACGACCCCGAGCGCAGCATGAAGCCGATCCCCATCGGTGACGAGCGGCCGTTGAGCGTCAAGCCCGCCGAGCCGCTGATCAAGGACAGCGAGCAGACCGATGCGGGCCTGGCCCAGACCAGCGCCGACCCGCTCAAGACCATCACCGACGATGTCCGCGACGCCTTTGGCGACCTGATCAAGTCCAACCAGATGACCGTGCGCGGCAACGAACTGTGGGTGGAGATCGAGCTCAACTCCTCGCTGCTGTTCGCCAGCGCCGACGCCATGCCCAGCGATGTCGCCTTCGAGATCATCGAGAAGGTGGCGAAGATCCTCAGGCCGTTCGCCAACCCGGTGCACGTCGAGGGCTTCACCGACAACCTGCCGATCCGCACCGCCCAGTACCCGACCAACTGGGAGCTGTCGTCGGCGCGGGCGGCGAGCATTGTCCGGTTGCTGGCCATGGAAGGGGTCAGCCCGGGGCGCATGGCCTCGGTGGGGTATGGCGAGTACCAGCCGGTGGCTGGCAACGACACCGCCGAAGGCCGTGCGCGCAACCGCCGGGTGGTGCTGGTGATCTCGCGCAACCTGGAGGTGCGCCGCAGCCTGACTGGCAGCGGCAGCGCCAATGCCACCCCGGATGCGGCGATGCGTCGGGCTGGCACACAAAGTGCACCAGCCTCGCCAGCGCCGTCGACCGGGGGCTGATTTCGTCAAATCCCCGTCACTGAATTTCACACCGTTCCCGGCAGGGCAGGCGGCCATACCGGGAGGAAGCAACGCACGATGAGAGTCTGGGCAGTAGCCAATCAAAAAGGTGGTGTCGGCAAGACCACCACCACCATCGCCCTGGCCGGCCTGCTGGCCGAGGCGGGCAAGCGCGTGGTCGTGGTCGACCTCGACCCGCACGGCTCGATGACCAGCTACTTCGGGCACAACCCCGATGCGCTCGAGCACAGTTGCTACGACCTGTTCCTGCACAAGGGCACGGTGCCCGAGGGCTTGCCGGGCCAATTGCTGCTGCCGACCAGCGACGAACGTATTTCGCTTCTGCCGTCAAGCACCGCACTGGCGGTGCTGGAGCGCCAATCGCCGGGGCAGAGTGGCCTGGGCCTGGTGATCGCCAAGAGTCTGGCGCAGCTGTGGCAGGATTTCGACTTCGCCTTGATCGACAGCCCGCCGTTGCTGGGCGTGCTGATGGTCAACGCCCTGGCCGCCAGCCAGCAGTTGGTGATCCCGGTGCAGACCGAGTTCCTTGCGGTCAAGGGCCTGGAACGCATGGTCAGCACCCTGGGCATGATCAACCGTTCGCGCAAGCAGGCGCTGCCCTACCAGATCGTGCCGACCCTGTTCGACCGCCGCACCCAGGCGTCGCTGGGCACCTTGAAGGTGCTGCGTGACACCTATGGCGACCAGGTCTGGCAGGGCTACATTCCGGTGGACACGCGCCTGCGTGACGCCAGCCGCAATGGCGTCACGCCTTCGCAGTTCGACGGCAAGAGCCGTGGCGTGGTGGCCTACCGGGCGCTGCTCAAGCATATGCTCACCTACCGTTCCGCATTGCAGGTGGCGTGATGAACCAGGCACGGCACATCACCACCAAGCCACAGATGGCCTTGCAGTCCTATCTCGATGGGCTGTTGCAGGAGGCCACCGAGTCGTTCGAGCTGCCGGCGGAGCTGGAGGCACCTGTCGAGGAGCCTGTCGAGCAGGCCCCCGGCGATGACTTCGAAGCCGCGGTCCGCGAGGAACAGGCGCGAGACGCCCAGCGTCAGGTGGCCCCGGCCCTGCCTGCGGCGCGGCCCTTTGCCGAGCCGCAGGCGAAGGTCCTGCCGACCGTGCTGCCGCCTGCCGCGCCGGTGGTGGAACCGGTGGTCGCCGTGGTCGAGACCGAGGTGGTGGCTGAAGCCAGCATCCCGGTCCTGAGTGAAACCCAGGCCATCGAGCCCGTGGCGCCGCTGGTGGAGCTCAATGTGACGGTGGCACCCGCCGCGCCTACACCGCCGGCCAGCGTCGATGGCCGTCCGGATTGGGCCGCCGAACCGTTCGAATGCCTGTTGTTCGATGTCGCCGGGCTGACCCTGGCGGTACCGCTGGTGTGCCTGGGCTCGATCTATACACTGGCCGGGCAGGAGCTGACACCATTGTTCGGCCAGCCGGACTGGTTCCTCGGCATCCTCAGCTGCCAGGCGGGCAACCTCAAGGTGCTCGACACGGCCCGTTGGGTGATGCCGGATCGCTACCGCGACGACTTCCGCCAGGGTCTGCAGTACGTGATTTCGGTCCAGGGCTACGAGTGGGGGTTGGCCGTGCACCAGGTCAGCCGCTCGCTGCGCCTGGACCCGAACGAGATCAAGTGGCGCAGCCAGCGTGGTCAACGCCCGTGGCTGGCCGGCACGGTGATCGAACACATGTGCGCGCTGCTCGATGTCGCCGAACTGGCCGAGCTGATCGCCAGTGGCGCGGTCAAGCAGATGAACACCAAACACAACTGAATCAACGCCGCTACTGCCGCGGCAACACAGAGCACACCGCCGATGGCGGATTTTGAGGGCTAGGGGAATGAAAAAGTCGTCTGCACAAGGTTCCGAAGATCCGATCCTGCAGTGGGTAACCTTCCGTCTGGACAACGAGTCCTACGGTATCAACGTCATGCAGGTGCAGGAAGTCCTGCGCTACACCGAGATCGCCCCGGTTCCGGGCGCCCCCAGCTACGTCCTGGGCATCATCAACCTGCGCGGCAACGTGGTGACGGTGATTGACACCCGCCAGCGTTTCGGCCTGATGCCGACCGAAGTCACCGACAATACCCGCATCGTCATCATCGAGGCGGACAAGCAGGTGGTCGGTATCCTGGTCGATAGCGTCGCCGAAGTGGTCTACCTGCGTCAGTCGGAGATCGAGACCGCACCGAACGTCGGCAACGAAGAGTCGGCCAAGTTCATCCAGGGCGTCTGCAACAAGAACGGCGAACTGCTGATCCTGGTCGAGCTGGACAAGATGATGACCGAGGAAGAGTGGTCCGAGCTGGAGAACATTTGAGTTGATCTTCGAGGTTGCTGTCATCTTCCTGGCGCTGCTCTGGGCGCTGAGCCTGTGGTTCTTCCTCAACTACAGCAAACGCCAGCGCGAGCTGGCCGCCCAGCAGGCCCAGGGCGATGCGCTGCGTGACCAGCGCATCAAGGACCTGGCCAAGCGCCTGGACGACTACCAGAACGGCACCGTGCGCATGGGCGAGGCGATCCATGAACTGCGCGCGGTGGTGGCGCCGTTGCCCGAGAAACTGCAGCAACTGGAGCAGCGCGACCCCAACAGCGTCACCTTCGCCCAGGCCGCCAAGCTGGTGGGGATGGGCGCGAGCGTCGAGGAACTGACCCAGACCTGCGGGTTGACCCAGGCCGAGGCGCAGTTGATGAGCAAGCTGCACCGCGGCGAGTGATGATCCGGGCGACGCAAGTCGCCCGGCTTGTATCAGGGTTTCGCCCACGAATTGTTGTTGCCTACCGTCACAAGGTCTCTCAGCGCCTGGTCGCCACGCTGCGCCTCGGAAATGCCGGCGTGGGCTGGACTTGTGAGGAAGGTGAAGTCTTTCTGAGGGACTGACTCCAGCTTGGTGATTTGTCGCAAGATACGCAGCCTGGACAGATCCTCGTAGTCCTCATCGTCAATCACATCGTTGAGGACGCCAGGACCGGTCATCTCGTTCAGTTTCTTGGCGTAGGTCTCATGATCGGGGGCGCCATACAACGGTCTGCTGTCATAAAAGTTCGGGTTGTCCTCGAAGCGTTTGAGTATCTCATCGGAGATAGCGTCCAGCGTATCGTTCCCCGCATGACTGCCAATCAAGCTGTTCGAGTAGGCGCAATGCATGCCCAGGCGTGCATTGTCCATCGGGGCGCCCAGCACAAGACCATTTTGCGTCGCTTTCAAGGGCGTCGAGGCGATCATTGCATCGGCGTCCGGATGATCGCCAAGGGTGCGCAGGGTGTCGTCGATGTCTATATAAACGCCGCCTTCGCTGTTGAGTAGTTGGTAGCGAAGCACGTCGCAGGCCGAAGCATAATTTCCACCTTTGATGGCCTTCTCGTATTGCCCAAAGTAAGGACTGTCCTGGAAGTCATCGTAGAAGGCTTGCTCTTCCAGCGGCAGTATCTGCAGATTCTCAGCATGCTTGAGCAGCGCGGCATGGTTGATGCTGTATACATTCGAATCGGCAGTGGACAGGTATATCCGGTAGGAGGTTCTGGAATGCAGCAACCCCCTGGCGTTGGCTTCCACGGTCTTCAGCAGATTGTCGGGGATGATTTTGTCACCGACCCAGATATTCAGGATCTGCTTGGGAAGTTCGAACATTTCGCTGGTGGGCGTTGGGATTTTGATGGGCAGTTGCAGGTCGACGCCCAGTGCGCGCAATGTCCTCATGCGCATGGCGTCAGTGACTGGGCGGTTTGTGACATCGATGACTTCCAGGCCGTTGCTCTGCTCGGAAACCTGATAATAGGTTGGCGATTCATTCTTGCTATTCGGCCTGCGGACGAATGCATCGTGTTCACTGTCGTAGCGTACTTCGAACCTCGCTTCTTCCAGGGTTGCCTCCATATGCTTTACGCCATTGCCATCAATGAATCGAGTGATCCAGTTGCCTAGATGGCTATCTTGTGGAAGTGCTATTGGCTCTGGAGGTGGGGCGAAGAATTGCGCGGCCCCCTCTTCGGGTAGCCTGGGCGGATCCATGGGGCTAAGAGGGTAACCCAACTGATCGTTCACTCGCGTTGGCATGACGAATCGTGGGCTTTTGCCAGGGAACAGGATTTTCACGCGAGTCGCTTCTCGCAAGACCAGCGGGACGGCATTGAGCAGGCCGAACTCGATGTTGCTTACGCCGTCGGCCTTGTCCTCCAGTGTCTTGCCGTTGATTGCCTGGTCGATCCCCAGGCCAAATTGCGCGATGCCACCGACGGCCAGCAGTGGTATGAGTTCGGGCACCACCAGCGCCAGGGGCGCCAGCAGATTGATCGAGGTCACCAGGTAGTCACGCCAGTGGGCCTTGGTCACTTGCGTCCTGCTGGTGATGAGAAAGTCGGCGTCGGCATAGCTGCGTTTGCGCTGGCGCAGCGTGAGGGCTTCGAACAAGTCGCCTTCTATCAATGGGCTGTACTTGTGGGGCTTGTAGTTGACGTAGTCCCTGGGAGGCCATGGACCATCGACGGTGAAGCCTGGCCGGTTGGGCGATCGCGTGTGGAAGCGCGGGAAGGTGCCAAGGCCATCCAGCGCGGTATCCAGCCCGCTGAAGTCCAGGCCGTCGGGGGTGTCTGCCGCTTTGAAATACTGACGCAGGCGCTGGCGTTTTTCGCTGGTGCGGCACTGTTCAGCGAACCAGTCCTTCAGGGCATTCATGCCGTCGAACTCATGGAAGGGTGATGAATTTCCCGGCAGGTACAGCAGTACTGGCTGATGTGCTGGGTCAGCAATCTGGATGATGTCGGTGGCGGCGTAGCCATAGACATTCAGAGGCCTGATTTCCAGGCCGGAAGCTCTCGGCATGAGTCCCGCCGCTTGCCAGGCCAACTGACGGCCAGCGTCACTCAGGGAACCTTCCTGGACCTGTTTGTTGCAGGCTGCGATAAAGCTTATTTGCAGAGACTGTGGATGGGTTTTGCTGGTCTTTTGCCAATACTCGTCCAGCATCGAGACGAAGCGGGTGTGAACGTCCAGATCCCAGATGAACCGCTGCATGGCCTCGACATCCACTGGCAGGTGCGTGGTGCTGTCGTAGCGGGCCGGGGTGGACCTGCGGAAGACACCGTCGAAGACCGAGAAACGTGCGCTGTTGTCGAGCGGTCCGAGCGCTGGCAGATGTTCGACAATGGTCAGCGGGCCGTCTGGCAAGGTACCTGCCCAGTTACCCGGGAATAGCTGGCCAACCAGGTCCTTGTTGTTTTCACCTTGCCAGTTCGAGAGCACCGCCTGGGTGAGTGAAAGGCGCTGGGCAATCATGACCTGATTGCCACGGTAGTGCAGGGTGACGACGTCGGTCTGGTCGGGGTCGAGTTGATGTTGCTCTTGCCCAGCCCATTCACGGATTGCCTTGGCGGCAAATAGGCTAGGCCTGGGAATATTCTGCAGGTGGCGGCGGATGAACTGTTTGCCCGCGTTATTTACAAAAGTGGAAGCCATTGGAATCGATCCGTGTGGATTAATGAGGCTCCACGGTAGCGACGGCGATGTCCCAAGCTTGCGTATATGTTTACCACCTGAAGACAAGGGCGGCCGTCAGGCCGCCCTTGTTACATCAGGGCTTGGCCCACGAGTGGTAGTTTCCGACTTCGGCTACCTGATTGAGCGGAATGTCGCCGGTCGCGGCTTCCCGCAAGGCCTGTTCGATCGGGGTCACCAGGTACATCGGATTGTGTTGCGGCAAGGCGTGCAGGTTGATGATCCGCCGTAGTGCCCGCAGCCGTGGCAGGCGCTGGTCGATGACATCATTTAGCAGGCCGGGCCCGGTCATGTGGCTCAGGCGCAAGGCATAGGCATCGAATTCGGGGCCCTTCACTACTGGCCTGTTGCCGTAGAAGTCACGGTTGGCCAGGTAGCGCTCGTGCATGGTGTCCGAGATCGCCTGCAGCGTCGGGTTGCCAGCATGGCTGGCGATCATGTTGGTGTTGTACTGGCAGTGCATCCCCAGGGCGTCGTTGTTCATCGGGCCACCTAAAATGAGGCTGTCCGGTGTGGTGGCCAGGGTCACCGAGTCGATCGCGGCGCGGTTGGGATTGTCCGGATGAACCGGGTCGGCAAGCAAGGTATCGTCGACGTCCAGGTACAATCCGCCTTCCTCGGCGAGCAGGGGATAGCGCAGGATGTCGGATGCCGAAGAGAAATTTGCACCTGCGCCGCCAACGGCATCTTGATACTGCTCGAAGTATTTGGTTTCGCGCAACCTTGCGAAGAACGGCTGCTCCTCCAGGGTCAGCACATCGAGATGCGGTGCGTGTGCGGCCAGTAGCCTCAGGTTCGCGCCGAAGGCCTGGGCATTGGCGTTGGACAGGAACAGTCGGTAGGCATACTGGCTGTTCGTCAGGCGTTGCTGATTGCGGACCAGCGTGGTCAACAGTTTGGGTGCGATCACCTTGTCGCCTACCCAGAGGCTCGAGATCTTCCGTGGGATCGGCTGGCGCAGGTGTGCCTCGAAGGGCGGGATTTCCAAAGGCAGTTGCACATCCACGCCCATGGCTCGCAGGCTGCTTATGCGCATCGGGTCGGTGACTGTGCGTGCGTTCAGGGGCATCTCGACAAGCCCATGGCCTTCTGGCGATACCTGGTAGTAGCTTGGCCTTATCTCGTTGGCCTCGGACTCAAGGATGAAAGCATCATGTTCACTGTCGTAGAGGACCAGTGTGTTGTAGCCATTCAACAGGGATTGAAGCTGCGCTTGCGAGTCCGCAGAGACCGGCACGTGCGCCAGCCATTGGGCAATGGCGGTGTCGCCGCCGGGCAAGGGGGGGACTGTCGAGCCGAACAGACCGGCCAGCTGGCGTTCGGGCAGTGCCGGGGGCGTCATCGGGCTCAATGGGTAGCCCAGTTGGTCGTTCACCCGACTGGGGAAGATAAAACACCTGTCTTTGGCGGGGTACAGCACTCGCGCTCGCGCCAATGGGCGCAAGGCAAGTGGTGCAGCGTTCATTAGCCCGAACTCGATGTTCGTCACGCCCTCGGCCTTGTCTTCAAGTGACTTGCCGTTGAGTGCCTGATCGATCCCAGCCGCGAACTGGGCAATGCCACCCAGAGCAAGCAGCGGCGCCAGTTCTGGCAGTACCACGGCCAAGGGGGCCAGCAGATTGATGGTATTGACCACATAGCCGCGCCAGCGCGCCTTGTTCACCTCCTGATTGCTGGTAACGATGAAGTCAGCGTTGGCATAGCTGCGCTTGCGCTGACGCAGGCTCAGGGCTTCGAACAGATCGCCGTCGAGCTTCGGGCTGTATTTGTCCGGACGGTAGTTGACGTAGTCCCTGGGTGACCAGCGGCCGTCGGTGGTGAATCCCGGTCGGTTTGGCGAGCGATAGTGGATGCCCGGGTAGGCGCCCAGGCCTTCGAGGGCGGTGTCCAGGCCGCTGAAGTCCAGTCCATCTGGCGTGTCGGCCAAGTTGAAATGCTGGCGCAGGCGCTGACGTTTATCGGGGTTCTGGCACTGTCTGGCGAACCAGTCCTGAAGCGCCGCCATGTTGGCGAACTCGTGAAGGGGGGAGGCGTTGCCTGGCAGGTAGAGCACGGTGAGCGGTTGGGATTTGTCGGTGATGCACAGCAGATCGGTGGCACTGTAACCGTAGACGTTCAGTGGCCTGATTCGCAGGCCAACCGCCCGAGGGGCCAAGCCGGCAGCCTGCCAGGCCAGCTGGCGTGCCCCATCGCTCAATGAGCCTTCGCTTACCTGCTTGTTGCAGGCGGTGATGAAGCTGATCCGCATGGACAGCTGGTGGCCATGCAGGGCGCGCTGCCAGTAGTTGTCCAGCATGTCGGTGAAGCGGGCGTGAAAATCCAGGTTCCAGATGAAGCGCTGCAGGGCTTCGACATCCACGGCAAGATGCGTTGTGCTGTCGTATTGGCCGTTACCGGTCCGGCGGAACAGACCATTGAATACCGAATGATCGGCACCGTTCGCCCATGGCTCACGAGCAGGCAATCGATCGACGATCTGCAGCGGGCCGGATGGCAGGGTACCGGACCAATGACCCGGGAGCAGTTGGCCGATCAGGTTCTTGTCGGTCTCGCCTTGCCAGTTCGAGAGCACCGCTTCGGTCAGTGACAGGCGCTGGACGATGACGGCCTGGTGGCCTCGGTAGTGCAGGGTGACGACGTCGGTCTGATCCGGATCCAGGTCCGATCCCTGGCGTTTGGCCCAGTCACGGATGGCTTGTGCGGCGTGCTTGTCGGGGCGGGGGATGGTCTGCAGGTGATCGCGAACGAGCTGTACGCCCAGGTTGGTGATGAAGGTTGGAGGCATGATTGAGTCGACCTGTGTGGAGAAACCAGGCACAACGGTGACTCAACCCTTATGTCGGGGAGCGGTAATGAATTATCGCGCAAGCATGGCATTGCCCCTTTGGGAGTGGTGCCACACGCAGGGTCAGCGTGTATCCACGCCTGCCGGCAGGAACAGCTGCTCGGGCGTGATATCCCGTGGCGGCGCAGGCTGGTCGTCGAAGCCCACCGGCACTTTGCCGCGCAATTGCCAGGCGAAGGCGATGATCTCGGCGATGGTCAGGTACAGCGCCTCGGGGATCTGCTCGCCCAGTTCCAGCCTGGCCAGCAGGCGTACCAGCTCGGCGTTCTCGTAGATCGGCACTTCATGTTCACGGGCCAGGGCGAGGATGGCCTCGGCCAGTTCGTCGTCGCCCTTGGCGCTCAGGGTCGGGGCCTGCTGGCCGTCGTAGCTCAGGGCAATGGCCTGGCGTGGCTGCTTGTGCTTCATGCGGTCTCATCCACCCAGCGTTGTTCGAGGCGTGTGCGGGGGCCTTGCGGTGGCGTGCCGGGGTGGCACTCCAGGTCGCCGACATCCAGGCCGCGGGCCAGCAGGCGCTCGCGCAGCGTGCCGAGCTGACTGTCGATCAGGCGGGCGGTCTGTTCCTGCTCTGCCCACAGCTGTCCCGACAGACGTCCTTGCAGCAGTTGCGCCTGGACCTGCAGCGGACCGAGTGGTGACAGGTCGAAGGCCAGTTCGATCCGCCATATGGCCTCCAGCGGATCACGCCCTTCACGTTCGCGATCGGCTTGCTGCTCCGGCGTTTCCTCGCGCTGCAGCTTGACCTGCAGGGGAATGAACTCCTGGCCATGGCGGATGGGGATCTCGGTCTGCCAGGTGGTCTGTTGGTTGCCGTTCTCCAGTGGTCCGGATTGCTGCAGGCTGGACAGCGCATGGCTCTGCAGGCGCGAGATGGCGGCGGCGGCCAGGCGCAGCAATTGCTGCAGGTCGCCTTCGTTTTCCAGGCTCTGCAACAGCCGCGAGGGCAGGGGGAAGGCTCCAGGTTGCGGGCGCGGGCTGACCTGGCCGAGCATGCCCAGGGCGCTGCGGGCGAAACCGGGCAGGGCATGGGCCAACGTACTGGTCTGTGCGGGCGTGAGCATCTGTCCCGTGGGAGGATTGGGCAACTGTGCGATCAGCCTGACCAGTTGCGTCTTCAGGTCGGGCGCCACGCCGCTTGCCAGGCCACCCAGCAGCTTGGCTTCAAGGAAGGCGCCACTGTTGTTCAGGGCCTGGGCCAGATTCTTCGCATCACCCAGTTGGCGGGCATCGGGCAGGCTGGCCAGCAGGCGTTCGGCGCTGGCGCGCAGTTGCGTGCCAGCGTCGCCGGAGGTGGCGACCTGCTGCAGGGCATTGAGCAAGCCAGGCAGCGAGGCCTGGCGGCCTTGCTGGGTCGCCAGCTGCTGGGCAATGGCCAGTTGATCCTGGCGGCCGCTCAAGGGAACGAAGCGCAGCGACTGGTCACCTTGTACCAGCGCGCTGAGCAGGCTGCCGATCGGCAGTGGCCGCGGGCTGTCGATGGCCAGGGTGGCGCCGGCCTGGCTGCTGTTGAGCAGGCTTACCAGCGAGCGGAAACTGGCGATCTCGCCGGCGTTCTGAACCAGGGGCTGGCTGGTCAGGACCTTGCCTTGCAGCAGTGTGCCGACTGGAACCTGGCTGGTGTCCAGGCGGGTGAGGGTAGTGATGTTGTTGGCGTTGACCTGCTGCACCATGACCGCCAGGCGGTTGCTTTCAGTCTGCGTGACCGTGATCTGGCTGCCCTGGGGCAGGGGTTGGCTGGCATTGGCCTGCAACTGGGTCTGGTTGCCGTTGCCCTGGGTCAGGCGTAGCAACAGCTGGAAATCCACGCCGACCTGGCGCATCGACATGACCTCGGCACGTGCCGTCTCGCCCGGGGCCAGCAGGCCGGGTTGCGCTTGCAGCAGGCGCAGCAGCTCGCCGGTCATGGCCGCCTTGGCCGCCTGGGGCCCTGGCACGGTTTGTGCGCCGAGACTATTGATTTCAGTCATGATTGTATACAACCTGTCGAACTCGGCCTCTTGGCAGCGCGGTGACGCGTGTAATAATGCCGACCGCCCATTGTTGCCAGTATAACGGCAGCGCGGCGGGCGACTTGAGACATAGGGGCTTTGGAGCGGCGTTGCCTGCTTCGCGGGTGAACCCGCTCCCACAAGGTACGGCGCAGCTTTCAGATGCCGCGCAAGACCCTGTGGGAGCGGGTTCACCCGCGAAGCAGGCGACACCGCCCCGAAGCCCTACATAGATAAGGCGAAACCGTGACCCTTCACCTCCAAGCCGCAGGCCTGGCCTGCGAGCGCGACTGGCGCTTGCTGTTCGAGCAGCTCGATTTCGAGCTGGGCGCTGGCGACATGCTGCAGATCAGCGGCCCCAACGGCAGCGGCAAGACCAGCCTGCTGCGCCTGCTGGCCGGGCTGATGCAACCCACCGCCGGGCAGATCCTGCTCGGTGGCCAGCCGTTGGCCGAACAACGCCATGCCCTGGCCAGCATCCTGCTGTGGATCGGCCATGCCGCCGGGATCAAGGACCTGCTTACCGCCGAAGAGAACCTCGCCTGGCTCTGCGCCCTGCACCGGCCGGCCGGCCGCGAGGCGATCTGGCAGGCACTGGAGGCTGTCGGCTTGCGCGGTTTCGAGGACGTGCCCTGTCACACCCTGTCCGCCGGCCAGCAGCGCCGGGTCGCCCTGGCACGGCTGTACCTGGACAGCCCGCCGCTGTGGATCCTCGACGAACCCTTCACCGCCCTCGACAAGCAGGGCGTGGCCCAGCTGGAAGCTCACCTCGCGGCCCACTGCGAGCGGGGCGGCACCGTGGTGCTGACCACCCACCATACGCTCGAGCGCAAGCCATCCGGCTACCGTGAGCTGAACCTGGGGCAATGGGCGGCATGAGCGTATTCCTTCTGCTGTTGCGCCGCGAGGCGCGCCTGTTGTTCCGCCGCCCGGCGGAGCTGGCCAATCCGCTGGTGTTCTTCGCCATTGTCGTCGCCCTGTTTCCGCTGGCGGTCGGTCCTGAGACACAATTGTTGCAAACCTTGTCGCCGGGACTGGTCTGGGTCGCGGCCCTGCTGGCGGTGTTGCTGTCGCTGGACGGGCTGTTCCGCAGCGATTTCGAGGACGGTTCGCTCGAACAGTGGGTGCTTTCGCCGCACCCGCTGGCGCTGCTGGTATTGGCCAAGGTGCTGGCGCACTGGATCTTTTCCGGGCTGGCGCTGGTATTGTTGGCGCCACTGCTGGCGCTGATGCTGGGCCTGCCGAGCGCCTGCCTGCCGGTGCTGCTCGCCTCACTGCTGCTGGGCACGCCGGTGCTGAGCCTGCTGGGCGCGGTGGGCGCGGCGCTGACGGTCGGTCTGAAGCGCGGCGGCCTGCTGCTGGCGTTGCTGATTCTGCCGTTGTATATCCCTGTATTGATCCTGGGCAGTGGTGCGTTGCAGGCGGCGTTGCAGAATATGCCGGCCACCGGCCATCTGCTCTGGCTCGCCAGCCTGACGGCCCTGGCGGTGACACTGGCACCCTTTGCGATCGCGGCCGGCCTGAAGATCAGCGTCGGCGAATAACGAGTCTCGGGCACCGCAGCCCGGCCAATACCCTGGATGTACCCTGATGAAAATGAGTTGGACGTGGTTCCACAAGCTGGGTTCCCCCAAATGGTTCTATGCCATCAGCGGCCGCATGCTGCCGTGGCTGACCGTTTCCTCTGTCGTGCTGCTGCTGGTCGGCATCACCTGGGGCCTGGCCTTCGCCCCCCAGGACTACCAGCAGGGCAACAGTTTCCGCATCATCTATATCCACGTGCCGACGGCCATGCTCGCCCAGTCGTGCTACGTGATGCTCGCGGTGGCGGGGGTGGTGGGGCTGGTGTGGAAGATGAAACTGGCCGACGTCGCGCTGCAGTGCGCGGCGCCCATCGGCGCCTGGATGACCGCGGTAGCCTTGGTTACCGGGGCGATCTGGGGCAAGCCCACCTGGGGTAGCTGGTGGGTCTGGGATGCGCGCCTGACGTCCATGCTCATCCTGCTGTTCCTGTACTTCGGCATCATCGCCCTGGGCCAGGCCATCAGCAATCGCGACAGCGCGGCCAAGGCCTGTGCGGTGCTGGCGATCGTCGGCGTGGTCAACATCCCGATCATCAAGTACTCGGTGGAGTGGTGGAACACCCTGCACCAGGGCGCCACCTTCACGCTGACCGAAAAGCCGGCCATGCCGGTGGAAATGTGGCTGCCGCTGCTGCTCACCGCGCTGGGTTTCTACTGCTTCTTCGGCGCCGTGCTGCTGCTGCGCATGCGCCTCGAAGTGCTCAAACGCGAAGCCCGCGCCAGTTGGGTCAAGGATGAGGTGCTGGGGCAACTCGGACGGGAGGCGGTACGATGAGCTTTGCGTCCTTCAGTGATTTTCTCGCCATGGGCCACCATGGCCTGTACGTCTGGTCGGCCTACGGCATCTGCCTGGCGGTGCTGGCGCTGAATGTCGCCGCGCCCCTGCTGGCCCGTCGCCGCTACCTGCAAGAAGAGGCGCGTCGTCTGCGCCGGGAGAGCAAACCGTGAATCCGCAGCGCAAGAAACGCCTGTTCATCATCCTCGGCCTGCTGGCCGGTGTCGGCGTCGCCGTGGGCTTCGCCCTGAGCGCGCTGCAGCAGAACATCAACCTGTTCTACACCCCGACGCAGATCGCCAACGGCGAGGCGCCGCTGGATACCCGCATCCGCGCCGGCGGCATGGTCGAGAAAGGTTCGGTGCAGCGCTCGGCCGATTCGCTCGATGTGCGTTTCGTGGTTACCGACTACACAAAATCAGTGCCGATCACCTACCGCGGCATCCTCCCCGACCTGTTCCGCGAAGGGCAGGGCATCGTCGCCCTTGGCAAGCTCAACGCCGACGGCGTGGTGGTGGCCGACGAGGTGCTGGCCAAGCACGACGAGAAATACATGCCGCCGGAAGTCACCAAGGCCCTGAAGGAAAGCGGCCAGGCCGCCAGCGACGCGGGAGCCAAACCATGAATGCGGCCCTGGTGATCCCCGAACTCGGCCAGCTGGCGATGATCCTGGCGATCTGCTTCGCCGCCGTGCAGGCCACTGTACCGCTGCTCGGCGCCTGGCGCGGCGACAGCCTGTGGATGGGCCTGGCGCGGCCGGCGGCCTGGGGGCAGTTTGCCTTCCTGGCGTTCGCCTTCGCCTGCCTGACCCACGCCTTCATGACCGACAACTTCTCGGTCGCCTACGTCGCCAGCAACTCCAACAGCGCCTTGCCCTGGTACTACAAGTTCAGCGCCGTGTGGGGCGCCCACGAAGGCTCGCTGCTGCTGTGGGCGTTGATCCTCGGTGGCTGGACCTTCGCCGTGTCGATCTTCTCGCGTCAGTTGCCGCAGGTGATGCTGGCGCGCGTGCTGGCGGTGATGGGCATGATCAGCGTGGGCTTCCTGAGCTTCCTGATCATCACCTCCAACCCGTTCTCGCGCCTGCTGCCGCAGGTGCCGGGCGATGGTCGCGACCTCAACCCGCTGTTGCAGGACTTCGGCCTGATCGTCCACCCGCCGATGCTGTACATGGGCTACGTGGGCTTCTCGGTGGCCTTCGCCTTCGCCATCGCCGCCTTGCTCGGCGGGCGCCTCGATGCCGCCTGGGCGCGCTGGTCGCGGCCCTGGACCATCGTCGCCTGGGCCTTCCTCGGCGTGGGCATCACCCTTGGCTCGTGGTGGGCCTATTACGAGCTGGGCTGGGGTGGCTGGTGGTTCTGGGACCCGGTCGAGAACGCCTCGTTCATGCCTTGGCTGGTGGGCACGGCACTGATCCACTCGCTGGCGGTCACCGAAAAGCGCGGGGTGTTCAAGAGCTGGACCGTGCTGCTGGCCATCGCCGCGTTCTCCCTGAGCCTGCTGGGTACCTTCCTGGTGCGCTCCGGCGTGTTGACCTCGGTGCACGCGTTCGCCGCCGACCCGTCGCGCGGTATCTTCATCCTGATCTTCCTGCTGTTCGTGGTCGGTGGCTCGCTGACCCTGTTCGCCCTGCGCGCGCCGGTGGTCAAGAGCCAGGTGGGCTTTGCCCTGTGGTCCCGTGAAACCCTGCTGCTGGCCAACAACCTGGTGCTGGTGGTGGCGGCCTCGATGATCCTGCTGGGCACCCTCTACCCGCTGGTGCTCGACGCCCTGACCGGGGCCAAGCTGTCGGTCGGCCCGCCTTACTTCGACGCCCTTTTCCTGCCGTTGATGGCGCTGCTGATGGTGGTGCTCGGCGTGGGCGTGGTGGTGCGCTGGAAGGACACTCCCGGCAAATGGCTGGCCGGCATGCTGACCCCGGTGCTGGTCGGCAGTGCAGTGCTGGCGCCGGTCGCCGGGCTGATCGTCGACGACTTCGACTGGCCGGCCCTGAGCGTGTTCGCCCTGGCCGCCTGGGTGGTCCTGAGCGGCGTGCGCGACATCCTCGACAAGACCCGTCACAAAGGCCTGGCCAAGGGGCTGGCGGGTCTGAGCCGCAGCTACTGGGGCATGCACCTGGCGCACCTGGGCCTGGTGGTGTGCGCCCTGGGCGTGGTGCTGTCGAGCAACAACAGCGCCGAGCGCGACCTGCGCATGGCGCCGGGCGAGACCGTCGAGCTGGGGGGCTATCACTTCCTGTTCGAGGGCGCCAAGCACTTCGAAGGCCCGAACTTCATTTCCGACAAGGGCACCGTGCGGGTTTCGCGCGATGGCCGCGAAGTGTCCGTGCTGCACCCGGAGAAACGCCTGTACACCGTGCAGCAGTCGATGATGACCGAGGCCGGCATCGACGCCGGTTTCACCCGCGACCTGTATGTCGCCCTGGGCGAGCCGTTGGAAAACGGCGCCTGGGCGGTGCGGGTGCATATCAAACCCTATGTCCGCTGGATCTGGCTGGGCGGTCTGCTGACCGGCCTGGGCGGCTTGCTGGCGGCCTTCGACCGACGCTACCGCGTCAAGGTCAAGACCCGGGTGCGTGAGGCCCTGGGCGTGTCTGGAGCAACTGCATGAAGCGTTGGATCATGGTGGTACCGCTGGCGGTGTTCCTGCTGGTGGCGGTCTTTCTCTACAAGGGGTTGTTCTTGAAACCCGACGAACTGCCTTCGGCGATGATCGGCAAGCCGTTCCCGACGTTCGCGCTGGCGAGCGTGCAGGGCGATCGCAGCCTCACCCAGGCCGACCTGATCGGCCGCCCGGCGCTGGTCAACGTGTGGGGCACCTGGTGCCCGTCGTGCAAGGTCGAGCACCCGTACCTGAACCAGCTGGCCGAGCAGGGCGTGGTGATCCACGGGGTCAACTACAAGGACGACAACGCCGCCGCGCTGAAGTGGCTGGCTGAGTTCCACAACCCATACCAGCTGAACATCGCCGACCAGCAAGGCTCGCTGGGCCTGGACCTGGGCGTGTACGGCGCGCCGGAAACCTTCCTGATCGACGCCAAGGGCATCATCCGCTACAAGCACGTGGGCGTGGTCGATGCCACGGTGTGGCGCGAGCAGCTGGCGCCGCTGTACCAGGGCCTGGTCGACGAGGCCCGGCCATGAGGCGCTGGCTGGCGGCCGCCGTGCTCGGCCTGAGCCTGGCCGGCGTGGCCAAGGCGGCCATCGACACCTACCAGTTCCGCGACGACGCCGAGCGCGAGCGCTATCAGCAACTGACCAAGGAACTGCGCTGCCCCAAGTGCCAGAACCAGGACATCGCCGATTCCAACGCGCCCATCGCCGCCGACTTGCGCCGCGAGATCTTCCGCATGCTGGGCGAGGGCAAGGACAACCAGCAGATCGTCGATTTCATGGTCGATCGCTATGGCGACTTCGTGCGCTACAAGCCAGCGCTCAGCGGGCGCACCTGGCTGCTCTGGTTCGGCCCGGGGATCCTCCTGGTCGCAGGCTTCGTGGTGCTGGCGCTGATCGTGCGCCGTCGCCGTGGCCAGGCCGTGGCCGGCAATACCGAACTGTCCGCCGACGAACGCGAGCGTCTGGCCAAACTGCTGGATAAAGAACGTACCCATGACTGAATTCTGGCTTAGCGCGGGCCTGCTGCTGCTCGCCGCCCTGGCTTTCCTGCTGTTGCCGATCCTGCGCGGTCACCGCCGCCAGCAGGCCGAGCAGGATCGTACCGCCCTCAACGTGGCGCTCTATGAAGAGCGCGTTGCCGAACTGGTTGCCCAGCAGGCGGCCGGCGTTCTTGATGAACAACAACTGGCCAATGGTCGTGACGAGGCCGCCCGTGAGCTGCTGGCCGACACCGAGCGCGGCGAGGTGACGCGTCAGGGCCACCTGGGCAAGGCCGTGCCGCTGCTGGCGGCGGTGCTGGTGCCGGCCATGGCCCTGGGGCTGTACCTGCACTTCGGCGCCGCAGACAAGGTCGAGCTGACCCAGGAGTTCGCCAGCGCGCCGCAGTCGATGGCGGAAATGACCACGCGCCTGGAGCGTGCGGTGCAGGCCCAGCCCGACTCGGCCGAAGGCCTTTACTTCCTCGGTCGTGCCTATATGGCCGAGCAACGGCCGGCCGATGCGGCCAAGGCCTTCGAGCGCACCGTGGCCCTGGCCGGGCGTCAGCCCGAGCTGCTCGGGCAGTGGGCGCAGTCGCTGTACTTCGCCGCCGACAAACAGTGGTCGGCGCAATTGCAGGCACTCACCGATGAGGCGCTCAAGGCCGACCCGCAAGAGGTCACCAGCCTCGGCCTGCGTGGTATCGCCGCCTTCGAGGGCGAGCGCTACCAGGAGGCCATCGACTACTGGCAGCGTCTGCTGGCGCAGTTGCCGCAGGGCGACGCGTCCCGCGACGCGCTGCAGGGCGGCATCGACCGCGCCGCCGACAAACTCAAGGCCGGTGGCGGCAAGGTGGCCGAAACAGCGCGCCTGAAAGTGCGCGTAGAGTTGGCCGCGGCGCTCAAGGACAAGGTGCGTCCGGACGACACCGTGTTCATCTTCGCCCGCGCCAGCAATGGCCCGCCCATGCCGCTGGCGGCCAAGCGGGTGACGGTGGCGCAGCTGCCGATCGAGGTGGAGTTGTCCGATGCCGACGCGATGATGCCGCAGATGAAACTGTCGGACTTTGCCGAAGTCCAACTGGTTGCCCGAGTCTCGCGCGCCGGGCAGCCCACCCACGGTGAATGGAAGGGCCAGAGCGCCCCGCTGGCCACCGGCACCCGGGGCATCCAGCATGTGACCATCGACAGCCCCGACTCATAAGAGAGCCCCCCCATGAACAGCACCGTCCGCCTGACCCTGATCACCCTGGCCCTGGGTCTTTCCGCGTGTACGGTGCATCAGCCCGGGGAGCGTGAGCCGCTGCCGCCGATCGAGACCACGCCGCCGCACAAAGGACCGGTGGTCAAGCCCTTGCCGGGTGGCCAGCCCGGCACCCAGCCGAGCAAGCCGGCGGCGATTCCCAAGCCGATGCCACGCACCTCCGCCAGCTTCGCGCCGCCGCCGGGGGGCGCCAGCCACTGGGACCCGAAGCTTGGGGTCTATGTGCTGGAGAAGCAGCCCAACACCTTCTACCGCCAGCGCACCTATTACCGTTGGAACAACGGCTGGAGCTGGTCGCTGAGCCCCAACGGGCCGTGGCAGGACACCGACAGCAGTGGTGTGCCGGGCGGGTTGGGCAGGGCGTTTGGGCAATAATTGCCGTTGAGGCCTTATCGCGGGGCAAGCCCGCTCCCACGCCAGTAATGCTCATCGTCAATTGCGTGGGAGCGGGCTTGCCCCGCGATAGGGCCGGCCGCGCCAACAGCTGGCATAATCCCCCTTCGCATTCAACCGGAGGGTGGCATGAGCAAGACAGTCCTGGTGCTGGTGGAAACCGTCGATGACTACCTGCCGTTATTGGAACGGGCCGGCTACCGCCTGATCCGCGCACCGTCGCCGCAACTGCGCGCCGACGCCATCGCCCGTCATGCCGGGGAGATCGATGCCGTGCTCACTCGTGGTCCGCTTGGCCTGACTGCCGGCGAAATTGCCACATTGGTCAACCTGCGGATCATCTGCGTGATCGGTGCCGGCTACGAGCAGGTCGACCTGGCCGCCGCCGCCGCCCGTGGCATCACCGTCACCAATGGCGCCGGTGCCAATGCCGCCGCCGTGGCCGACCACGCCCTGGCCCTGCTGCTGGCCCTGTTGCGCGACATTCCCCGTGCCGACGCCAGCACCCGCCGTGGCGAATGGCAGCGGGTGATCAGCCCGTCGGTGAGCGGCAAACGCCTGGGCATCCTGGGGCTGGGCGCGGTGGGGTTGGCAATCGCCAAGCGTGCCAGCCTCGGCTTCGACATGCCCGTCAGCTATCACAGCCGTACCCCGCGCAACGATGCGCCCTACACCTGGTACGACAGCCCGCTGCACCTGGCCGATGCCGTCGATATCCTGGTCGTCGCCACCCCGGGCGGGGCCGGCACCCAGCACCTGGTCGACGCGCAGGTGCTTGACGCGCTGGGCGCCGAGGGCTACCTGGTGAATATCGCCCGCGCCAGCGTGGTCGATACCCAGGCGCTGGTCGCCGCCCTGGCTCAGGGACGGATTGCCGGCGCCGCGCTCGATGTGTTCGATGGCGAACCCGGCGTGCCCGATGCCCTCAAGGCCCTCGGCAATACCGTGCTCACCCCTCATGTCGCCGGCCAGTCCCCCGAGGCCGCCCGCGACACGGTCAGCCTGGTGCTGCGCAACCTGCAGGCGTTCTTTGCCGGTGAGCCGGTGCTCACGCCAGTACACGAATAGCCTTTGCTTTCACTTATCCAAGGAGTGCTGCATGCAACTCGAGATCTTCCAGGTCGATGCTTTTTCCGCCAAGCCGTTCGGCGGCAATCCAGCGGCGGTGATCCCTTTGGACAGCTGGCTACCCGATGCGCTGCTGCAGCGTATCGCCGAAGAAAACAATCTGTCCGAAACTGCCTATTTCGTTCGCAACGGTGAAAGCTACGACCTGCGCTGGTTCACCCCGACAGTCGAAGTTGATTTGTGCGGCCACGCCACCTTGGCGTCGGCCTGGGTGCTGTACGAGCAGTTGGGCGAGCAGCGCGAAGAGCTGCGCTTCAACACCCGCAGCGGTGAACTGCGGGTCAGCCGCGGCACCGAGGGCCTGCTGGCGATGGACTTCCCGGCCAAGCAGCCGCTGGCAGTGGAGATGCCAGCGGGGTTGCTGGAGGCCTTGGGCTTGGCCAGTGCGCGAGGCTTGTATCGTACCGACGACTACATCGTGGTGATCGATGACCCAGCGGAGCTTGCGGCCTTGCAGCCCGATTTCGTCGCTTTGTCTCGCTTCGACGTGCGTGGCATCGCGGTGACGGCGCCGGGGGGAGGGTTCGATTTCGTTACACGTTGGTTCGGGCCTCGGGTCGGGGTCAATGAAGATCCGGTCACCGGCTCGGCGCATACCTCGTTGGTCCCTTACTGGGCCGAGCGGCTCGGGCAGGCACGGCTTCATTGCCAGCAGGGTGGTGCGCGCAAGGGGCAGTTGGTCTGTGAGTCACCTGGCAATGGCCGGGTAATCATCAGTGGTTATGCGGCGTTGTATTTGCGCGGCCTAGTGAATCTGTAACGAGGAGGGCGTACCCCCGAAGGGGTACGCTGATGGTGCAAGCTTGCCATTGTCTACTGTAGTCAGGACTTGTTTTCAGACTCAGCGTTATCGCCGCGGGTGTCGACAATTACCAGGGGAGTCGTGGTATTTGATACAGGCCCAAATTCATTTGTCGCAGTCCATGTGGCATGCATATGGCAAAAGTCATTTGGGAACAACAGGTGATGTGCCGGGATTTCAAACTCTGTTTCTTTGTCTTTATCGTCTTCACCAACGGTTTTCAAGAAGGAGTATCTGCTCCCGTCGATTGGCGTTTCGCCAGCGTCGTGTGAACGGCCAGCAGCCTGGTACAGCTCGATCGAAATAGTGTCACCCGGCTTCTTGTTCGCATAGTGCGGTGTAATGAATTTGACGCCCAGGGCAATCTGCTCTTTCGTGATCCAGCCGTCACTCGCTCTGACAGGGAAGTATCGGCCATCATCGAGGCTTCCTTCACCCGGAAGCTCATCGTTTCCGTGCACTGTGATCGGTTGTTCATAGGACCGCGAAGTATTCTCCTTCCCGCCTGTGATCGCTCGGGTTACCAAGAAGTGGAGCGGTTTTGTACCAGAGCCTTCTTGCGCGATCTGGTCGGCAGTCAGCGGAAACCGCAGATCGTCCGTGCCGTTCGCTTCCTGTTCGGTGACAGTACGTACAGGAAACTTTATCTCACCATAGAAGACCAAGACCTTGTCGTCCTTCTCCAAGACCTTCCTGGGTGGGAATTTTCGATCGTACAACGGTATGTAGATCGTGGCGTCCTGGTCGAATTCCTCACTGGGGATTTCATTGTATTGTTTGCTTGCGGTCTCCAGGTAAGGGGGGCGCAGGTTCGGATGCACCGGATCTTCCGGATCTGGATTTGGATCGCCGCCAACCTGGAACAAGTTAACCGCCACTGTGGTGATCTGCGAGGTGCCGGCAACAATACCGTTTCGAATAATGCGGTAGAACACATCGATACTGGCGACCAGGTTGGCACCTGCCGTTTCTTTCTTCCACGTATCGTAGAGGGCTGCATAGGAGGGATACAAAGTCTGCGGGTTGCCTTCTTCGCCACCAGGGATAGGTACCAGTTCATGCACGGCGTCACCCCACACCAGTTCGATCTTGTCACCCGGCTGGATAGCCGGCGTGCCAGTATGGGCGGGTACGACCAGTTCCAGAGGCTCGCGTGCCTCCGCATCGATGATGAGACCGTCAGTGTGTGCAGCAATCAGCGGCGCGAGTAGGCCTTTCAGTTCCCCCTTGAGGAGTACCTTCAGCGTCAGTGGGAGGGACATATCCGAAACATTGCCCGCCCGATCCGTGATTTTGTAGGTGAAAACGAGGGTGCCATCCCCCAGGGCCTCGATATCTGCCCGTAGGAAGCGCAGCGTCAATCCGTCCTTGGGACGACGACGCATGCTCCCCCGGGCTATGCGTCGAGAACGTAACGTGCTGCTGATCGCTCCCTCGATGATGTCGCCGGGCGCTAGGCCGCCATAGCCGGCAACGGTGCATTCCAGGTATTGCTCGCCGTCCTCTTCCTTGAGCTTGTCCGAGGTCAGCCCGTTCGTTTTGATTAGCTCATCAACAATCAACTCGGCCAGCAAGGGTTCGCCAGGTTTGGTCAGGTCGACAATGAAGGATTGTGCTGGGCCACTCTCGTTACCACTGCCGGAGTATATGACTCGGTAGATGATCGTGTGGGTGCCTTCCGTGCGAACAGACGCAGGAAGGTCGATTTCAAAAGTGTCCCCAGGTTTTTTACCTTTGAACGTGACGGCCGGATCCAATGGAGCACCATCTACTATCAGTTGCACGCTATCGCCGTCCGGGTCCTTGATCGAGTCCGGCACTGGAAATGTGAGCTTGAGCGGGTCGGAGCTGACGCTTGCCAACAGTAAATTGTCTGCAATGCCGGACGGCGGCAATTCCGCCAGGGCGTTTGCCGGGAACACCAAGGGATCAGTAAAACCCAGTATGCCTGGCGACCGTTTGCGTGTTGGCTTGTAGACCATAGGGCACTTGCAACGCCCGGAGTGGGTAATGGATTGGCTTGGCACCTTGCCGGGTGTGTGCACGTCGATGCGAGAAGATTGGTCAGACATGGTTGCATTCCAGTGGCTAGGGGATTCACAGGGTTGCTGCTGGGCGACGTGCCCCGTCAGGCACTGCCACAGCAGTCCTACTGGCTGTCCCGGTACCTGGCGCAGCCGATGCGATCGCAGAGTCATGGTCGGAAAAAAGCGCGCGCTTGTAACCTGACAGAATTGCCAGGTCGCCACTGGCAGGCGGTGGCCGTCGGCGGGATGGGCGCAAGGGGACGAGTTGTCATCGCGCGCTTCGAGGAGCCCCTCGATATCAATCGACGGGCGCCTGTGGGTTAGGGCTGCAGTGCTGCCTTCCTCATCGCATGCCGCGCAGATCCACGATGAGCAGGGCGGTGGTGTCGTTCGCTACCGTTTTCCCATTCCTAGTGACTTGCCATGTGGAATGAATATGGCAACGTTTACTGGGGGCGATTAGTTGGGCGCGCGGAAGGGGAAACCGGTACTCCTCGGTCTCCTCACTGGCATCGGCGACCGTGTACGAGTCCTTGATTCTTGATACCTCGATAGGCTCCTCATTTTCGGTGTGTCTATCAGTCTCCACCTGGACCAGATTGATTTCAATCAGGTCGCCAGGTCGCTTGTGCTTGTACGGCGGCGTCACGAAATACACGATCTTGCCATCTTCGAGATCAGCCGGGATGATGCAGCAGGCGGACTTGAGGGGCGCGTATTCACCTTCTCCCAGGTCGCCATCGCCAGGCAGTTGCTCATCAGCGTCCACGAGCACTGGTTGGACCGGCCCCTGTGACGTGTTGTGGGTCGGGCCTTGGACAGGGCGCTCCACCTCATAGACCAGGGCTTGTGTGCCACCCGCTTGCTCTGCGATCAGGTCGGCCGTGAGGGGAAATTCGAGGTCAGCCTTCTTGCCGACGTCAGCGTCGCTGACGGTCCGTGGGGGAAACGCATAGGTACCGTATCTGAGCTGGACCACATCGCCCTCGATCAGCACCGGTGCCGTCGGTGAGTGCCGGTCGAACCATGGCACGAAGAGCCTGGCGTCCTTGGCATAGTCATCTTTGGGGATGTAGTTGAGCTGCCCTGACCAGGACATCAGCACGGCTGGACGCAGGTTCGGGTGGGTCGGTACCTCTGGCTCTGGATCGCCACCCACCTGGTGCAGGTTGATGACCACGTCCAACCCTGCGGAGGTGCCGGCCACCATGCCTTCGCGAATGATCCGATAGCTTACGGTGATGCGGGCGGTTTCATCGCGCCCCTGCGATTGCGCCTTCCAGGTGTCGTAAAGGGCTGCATAGTCCGGGTAGATCGGCAGGCGAGCACCTTCCTCGCCATCGGGGATGGGTAGTGGTTCGTGGTGGGCATCGCCCCAGATCAGCTCGATCGCGTCGCCTGGCAGAATGGGTTTGTCCGAATAGGCGGGGATGATCACTTCCAGCGGTTTGCGCGCCTCTTCATCGTTGATGATGCCATCGGCGCTGTCTGCCACTTCTGGTGCCGGAAGATTGGTCAGCTCGCCGTCGAGCAGTACCTTGAGAGTCACGGGGCGCGAAGGGAGCGAAATATTGCCGGCGCGGTCGGTGACGGTATAGGCGAATGTTTTAAGGCCATCCCCTGCACGTTCGATGTCCTCCCTCAGGAACCGCAAGATGATCTCGTCTCCAGGCCCGTATTCTTGCTCGACATCCGTTGTGCTACCGAACCCGTCGAGGTCGGCGATCACGCCACGGATCCTGTCGCCTATTCCAAGGCCGTTGTAGCCATTGAGGGTCGTTTTGAGATAGTGCTTGCCATTGTGGATTTCGAGGGTGGCCGAGGTGACCCCGCCTTTGATGATGTCGCTATCGACGTTCAATTCGGCCAGTGACGGCAGGCCAGGTGCAGTCAGATCGACCTTGAAGGATTGGAGGGGACCGTCCTCCGATCGATTGTTCGAGTAATGTATGCGGTACTGGATCGTATGGATGCCTTCTTGGCGAGCGCTGGCGGGCAGTTCGATGGAAAAGATGTCCCCCGCCTTGTAGCCCTCGAAGGTGATGGGGATGCTGAACGCGCTCCCGTCCACGAGAAGCAGTACGGCATCCCGGGTTGGGTCGACAACCTTAGCCGGGATTCTGAACCGTAGCGTGATAGGGTAGTTCCTGAAGTCTGCCAGCAACAGGTTGTCTGCCTCGACACCCGGGAGGGTCGGAGCGAGCGCATCCTTGGGAAACACCAGTTCCTCATCAAAGCCCCACGTGGCGTTAATGCGAGCAGGTTTTCGAACCGCCTTGTAGGCGTGCCGGCTATGGCAACCACATTGCGAGGCAATGGATTTGGCCGGCAGGGTGGCAGGCCGATACTCGGCGATGAAATAACGTTCAGACATGGTTGTTTTCCTGTGCTGTCAGGGCTTCAGGTTTGGGGCTGGCGGTGACGGGCCTCGGCAGTGTTCCAAGTCGTTCCGATACCGAGTACGGTGCAAACGAACGCAGGTTCATAGTCGGGAAAAAGCGCGAACTTGTAAGCTGACAGAATTACTAGGTCGGGCTGGCGGGAGGGGGCATGCGTCGGTTTGGCCGACGCATGCCCAGGCGATCAGAAGGACAGGCGCACGGCCAGTGAAGCCGCGGTGTCGGAGAAGTCGTTGCTGCCCACTTGCTGGGCCAGCGACGCGGTGATCGTGAGGTCGCGGTTGATGCGACCTTCCGCGCCGACCTTGAATTCGGCGATGTTGCGGGTGCCGGCCTGGGTCACGCTAACGCCGTCGAGGTTGACGCCGGCCTGGCGATTGTTGTGAATCCAGTTGGTTTCGACGAAGGGCTTGAAGCTGTCGGCCAGGGTGTCATCGCCGGTGTAGTTCAGCTTGAGCGAGGCGCGGGCGCCGACACTGACGCTCAGGGTATCGCTGCCTTGGGTGGAGACGACGGTGCCGTTGTCTTCGCGGTGATCGTCGGGGGTCACACCCGACCAGACCACCTTGGCCTTGGGTTGCAGGTACCAGGCATCGCCGTCTTCGAAGCGGTCGCTGAACACATAGCCGGCTTCCAGTGACGTGGAGACGCCCTTGGCACTGTAGCGCTCGGTGGCCACGTCGTCGCCGGAGACCTGGGCGTCGAACCAGCTGTATTGCAGCACAGCGTCGGTGTACAGGCCCTGTTCGCTGTTACCGTTGGCAAACCAGGTGCCATAGACACCGGTGGTATAGCCCTTGACCTGACTGCTGGCGGAGTGATTGGTCAGCTGCGAGGTGCTGTTGCCATGGCTGTTGCCGTAGCCGGCAAAGACCCCGGTGCGCCAGGCGCCGCCGGCACGGGTCGAGCCGCCGGCCAGGTCGGCGCCGAACAGCGTGGCGTTGCGGCTGACGTGGGTGTTGAGTTGCCCGCTGCTGTCGGTGCTGCGCTGGTGCCCGCCGCTGTGCTTCATCCACAGGTTGGTCGAACGGCCGTCGGCCGCCAGGGTGTCGGCACGTTCGGTGTCGCCGCCGCGCTGGCCGACACTGGCGTCGAACAAGGTGCTCATCGCGTACAGGTTGGCCGCGTAGGCGCCGCCTTCGGGACGGACGATCAGGATCGGCGCGTCAGGGTTGCCCGGATCGATCAATTCATTTCGCAGGTACCAGTTGCCGCTGTTGTCGCCTTCACCCCGTACCAGTTGATAGTCGTAGGCTCCGGCAACGATACGACCTGCCTGGGTGAATTCCCCGTTGGAGGCGCCGCCGACGGTGATCAGTTCGATACCATTCAAGGTCTTGGCACCGGACCCGCCGAGGTTGTTGACGCTGACTGACGTGGTGCCGCTGGTATCGCCTTCGATGATCAACCTGTCGGTTACCGAGGCATCGCCCTCCAGCTTGGTGTTGAATTCTATGCTGCCGCCATCGCCGACATAGTCGCCATGCACGGTCAGAATCCGGCCGGCTTCGTCGCCTTCCCTATCGCTTTGAAAGGTGATCCTGCCACTGTTGGTGAGAAGCTCGTCGATGGAGGAGTCAGCGGTGACGATCCATTGCGCGGAGGCGCCGACATCGAGCTGGTCCACACCCTGCATTGCGCCACGCAAGATGGCTTTTTCACCGAGTGCCACATGGGTCATGGCGGTGTCGGCAGAGATGATATCGCCTTCGATTTCGCTGGTCTTGATGGTCAGGAACACGCTGGCGTCGTCCTCCACCTCGAGCAGGGTGCCATTGTTCGCATGCACCACGGTGCCATCGCGCAGGGTGATATGGGCTGTTGGGGCAATCGGCTCCGCGTCGAAGGCCTTGCCGACATGGATGGCGCTGCCGGTGGTCGAAATCAGCTGGCTGCCGGCGATATCCAGGGTGGCCACTTGATCACCGGCGTTGTCGCCCCGGCTGTCCGAGCTGATGGCAATTGCGTGACGGGCGCCATCGAGCACCGAGCCCACGACGGTGCTGGTGCCGCCGTACATCTGCAGTGCGACGCCGGACAAGGCACTGGTGCCATCATCGGTGGCGGTCACACGGCTGCCGACCAGGGTGACGTTGCTGTCGTTGTTGAGAATCGCACGCCCGGCGGCACTGATGGTGGCGCCCGTGGCGTTGAGGTTGCCGCCTTGGGTCAGTGAGATCGCCACACCCGAAGACGAATCCGAGGCATCGGCCTGGCTGCCGGCGTTCATGTTCAGGGTAGCGCCATTGCTCACCTGCCAGGACTCCGCAGGGCTGCCGGCCTCGACAGTAGCCTGTTCACTGCGACCCTCAAGGACGCCCGCTGTGGCAAGGGGCGTGCAGCCGAGCAGCAGGACACAGGCGAATCGATACGGCCTGCGGACACGCAGGCGCAGTTCTTTTTTCATCGTGGACTCCGACGCGAATAAGTAAGTGGGACAGGCATTCGGGGAGCGCTGAAGAGTGCGGGAAGAAGTGAACTGAGGCTGTAGGAATAGTCTGAGCGTGGTGCGGGAAAAGGTGAACATGGGCGTCACTTCCTGGCTCATGCGTGCGGGTAGCTTGAGCCAAGGGTGATGGGAAGTAACCTGACAAAAATGCTAGTTTTCAGGTGCCAGGACTGCAGCATGGATGGCCAGGGCCCGGCTTGGGCCCTGGTCGCTGGTTCAAAGTTGAATGAACTCGGGAGGTGAGAATAAGTAGGTTCTCTCCTCGCGATGCCAGATACTGTAGTTGAACAGGACGGCACCGCCTCGGTTCTCTGTAATCCAGGAATCCGAGACCTGGATTGTTGCCTGGCCTGTATCCTCAAGTGGGTGGTAGGGAGAAATTTGTTTTCTCACGCGGCCATTGATAATGATGTTGACATGGTCACCATCCTTTCTGTACGGAAAGTCCACATCGGCGGTGTATTTGTCGCCGTTCGAGGTGATCTTGATGGCCGGTGTACCCACAGCCTGGGGCTCGATAGTCACCTTGCGGGGCGTCGAGGCTATGCCATTGACGAAACTGGTCACCAAGACCTCAGTTGAGTAGCCCCCCATCGCCAGCGAGTCCGGCAACAAGAAATTCAGGGTCTCCCGCGAACGGACTGTTTTCTCCTCGCTGCGCCATTCAACAACGCCCGTTGCCTTCCACACTACAGTGACCTTTTGTCCAGCTCGCATACCGGGGTAAGGCTCCACATCGACCTTGAGATGCTGATCGGGTTGCACATCACGTAGGTAATCCAGCTTGTCGTTCTTGGCTTGGGGAAGTTTTGGGGCTGCAATGACGGTGTGGGTGACCGGCCGGGAAGTACTTTTCGAGAGATGTTGACCGTCCACGTGGTAGGCGACACGGATCGAACCTTTTACCAATGCTTTTACGAAGCCATTGGGAATCTTGAACAACATGTCTTCAACCGGAGAGCCGACGTTCTGGGGTTCACTTGTAAAAGGCATGTCTTCGCCGTCGGCGTTCCGACCGTATGCCTCGACGACGACAGCTTGTCCCGGCTGCAGATTCTCATTCGCAGGCACCACCACCGCCAGGTCGGCGGTCAACAGGTACCTCATGTCGATCTCTTCGTCTTCATGCCCATCGACAAGAAGGCGCGGCGCGGCGGGCTGTTCGGGATAGTCGAAGTCTACATCCACCGTCGTGGACGGGGCCAGGAGGGAGTAATTGCCTGCATCGTCGGTAATACTGTAGCGCAGCGAAGTTCTACCGCCAGGGATCTTGGATTGCAAGTCGTCGAGGACGATCACCGTGTCATTATCGATATCATCAATTCGGATACTGTGTTCGAAACCGGACCAATCTATCGTCAAGGTGTCGTAGCCGGATTGATAAGTCCATTTGGGGACCGTTATGGTGACCTTCTCGGTGTCTCCTGCCAGCCATTCAGGGACGATTGAGGCTTTTTCCAGCTTGTAGTTTTCCTCCGGGAGCGGCAGGTCTTTATCAGGGTCCCCGGGGATCGTGGACTTGATGAAGAGCTCGGTTTTATCCGAGGGGAATTCTATTCCGCCTGGGAAGCTTATGAACTTGTACCAGAGCCCATGCAAGCCTTCTTTTTTATTTATAAAGTGTTCTGCAGTAGGTTCTAACACTATGACGCCGGTCTCGTCTTTTTTGACGAATCGACTGTATATCATGGTGTCGTCCAGAAATAACTGGATGTCATCGCCATCCGCTACGTCGAGGTACGGGCCCACACGCGTTTCAAGAATCTTCCTCGGATTGTGCAGCAAATCATAATAACCGAGTCCACCATTCCCCTGGCCATCGTCGTCGGCATCCACCATTTTCGGAGGCATCAAGTTGGCGTAGGGAGTGGGGTTGGTGCTGGTGTAATTTGTGGTGCTTGTAGTTGTAGTTGTAGTTGTAGTTGTAGTTGTGGTTGGTGTTGACGTCGTTGTCGTTGTCGTTGTGATATGAGTGGCGGATGTTGTAGTGTTTTTCGCGGGTGTATTGGACGTGCTGCTCATAGGTGCTTCTCCTGGCCGGCGCGGGGGACAGGCATTGCCGGAGCTTCCAAGTTAGGAATTGTGCTGCTATGTAACAACTGGCAAAAATGCTAGGTCGAATGGGCACGAGCGGGCCTGAATTATCCGGGGTACGGCCACGCACACTTGCCTACGAGCGCCTGGCCAGGATGCTGGGCTGAGGCAGGGTGATGCCGGACATGCCTGGAGCCTGCGCCTATACTGCAACTCCCCGGAACAACCGCAAGGAGCCCCAAGATGTCCGTGGAAAAACAAGGCAGTTGCCTGTGTGGTGCAATTCACCTGAGTGCAACAATCGACAACACCCATGTCAGCGCCTGTCATTGCAGCATGTGCCGAAAATGGACCGGTGGCCCGCTGCTGGCGGTCCATTGCACCGAGCCCCCGAAATTCGAGGGCCCAACCCCGAGCGTCTATGATTCCTCCCCCTGGGCCCAGCGCGGCTTCTGCGGCCGGTGCGGTACGCACCTGTTCTACCGCTTGAAAGAGGGCAACCTCTATGTCGTGCCGGTCGGCCTGCTGGACGGCACGGAAAACTGGACCTTCACCGAGCAGATCTTCATCGACGAAAAACCCGCCTGGTATTGCTTCGAGAACGAGACCAAGAACCTCACCGGCCAACAGATCTTCGAACAGTTCGCCCCGTCCTGAGCCGACCCGCCTTGCCAAACTCAAGCATTCCTGAGAAAAGGGCGCCCACCAAAACCGTCTCGAGGAACCTGCCATGAGCAGTGAGCTGCAAGTCATCGATCTACACGAAGGCGACGGCAAGTCCGTGGTCAAGGGCGCGCTGATCACCACCCAGTACCGCGGCACCCTGGCCGACGGCAGCGAGTTCGATTCGTCCTGGTCGCGCGGCAAGCCGTTCCAGTGCGTGATCGGCACCGGCCGGGTGATCAAGGGCTGGGACCAGGGCCTGATGGGCATGCGCGTGGGCGGCAAACGCAAGTTGCTGGTGCCGGCGCACCTGGGCTATGGCGAGCGCTCGGTCGGTTCTATTCCACCGAATTCGGACCTCACCTTCGAGATCGAGTTGCTGGAAGTACTGACCCGCGACGATTGAGCTGCGAGCAATAATTCAGCAACACACAGGCGTTAACGTGGCCTTGTCCATGGAACGGCATGTGTGCCCAGGGAGGAACCAAACGGGTCGAAGGCACTCTGAGCCTCACTCGCTGCCACGGATGGCATTCACGACAGGGACGACCAGCAGCCAGGGCTGCCGGACCATGTGGCGGGGCAACCCAGTACCCCTTGCCACAAGAGTCCGTCCCAGATGAAGCTGCCCACCTTCCTTCGCCGTCGTCGTCACCTGTTGTTGAGCCTGACGCTCGCCGCTGCGGCCGTGCCGTTGGCCTTGGCAGTGGTCGAGAGCCGCGCGCAACCCGTGGATGGCACCCAGACCCTGGTTTTCCTGCGCCACGCCGAGAAGCCCGGCGAGGGGCTGGGGCAGTTGAACTGCCAGGGGCTCAACCGCGCTCTGGATCTCGCCACCTTGCTGCCCGAGCGTTTTGGCGAGGCTGACTACGTATTCGCCGCCAACCCTTCGCGGGGTGTCGAGGAAGGTAGCCTGGATGAGCGCTACAGCTATATCCGCCCGCTGATGACCATCAGCCCCAGCGCCATCCGCCTCGGCTTGCCGGTGAACATCGACTATGGCGCCAACGACACCGAGGATCTGGCGGACGAGCTGCTTAGTAGCAAATACCGCAATGCGACGGTCTACACCGCCTGGTCCCGCGGTTATCTCCCGGAACTGATCAACACCGTGGCCGGCAAGGCCCTGGGCGAAGAGCGGGTGCTCACCGAAGACTGGCATCGCGACGACTTCGATACCTTGTACGTGCTCACGCTGACCTGGCGCGATGGCAAGGCGACCCTGCTCAGCCGTAACCTGCGCCAGGGGCTCGATCACGGCGAGTCTGGCTGTCCGACCTGACCTGCTGTTACTGTCTGGCCATCAGGCCTGGACGGGAACGGATGCATGAACCAGCGGGTGACAGTGGCGTTGGCTGGCGGTCTTCGGTATAGCCAATGCATTCCTACCGGTTGAACAAAAGGTAGAAAATCTGGGGCATCCAGCCCTTCAATGTGCGCCATGCCAAGGAACCGGGTTATGAAGGCCTGGCGCCGCGGTGCTAATTGTTTGATTTAGGAAGTTTCCCACCGGAATATCAGACGTCAACTGGTGCCTTAAGAGGTATGTCCGGAGCTATCGTCGCAAGTTCACCTGGATCGTTGTCCAGAGCCTTACGCAGGAAATGCTCCGCATGCCATTTGAAAGGACCTATCACGTCGTCGCACACCACGGCGTGGCATTCAATATATTCGAGTTCACCGTAAAACCTCTTGAGCGTTGTCGACTCAATGAGCTGTGCTTTTCGACAGCACGTCAGCACAACTATCAAATCGTCAGAAAGGTGATGGAGGTGTATGACCGGATGCAAGCGGGAGTACTTCCGTGTTTCGTCTCAGTCGCTATATCGCTGCCTCTGAACCGCATTCAGGGCGATGCGTTGAATGCTCAGCGTTGGACTGTAACCGGGTTGGTGTCGGCGGCCGTGGGTTCGACGGTCGGGTTGCTCGCTGGCGGTTTCATATCGGGTGGTCTTGCCAAAACCGCTACTGCTGCATTTGTGGCGGATCGTCTGCCAACCTATCACTCGGGTGATGTTCTGGTTTCAATCGATGCCAAGGTCAAAGGTGGTATTGGCCCTCAACACACTTCGATCTCGATGATCGTCACAGCGTGAGAATCGTTAATGTACGAGGATCCTGTTCAGATCATCCTGTCGCTATTCATAGGCTTCGCCATTGATCGTTGGCTGAGGTCACCCCGCATGCGTACCTGGCTTGGCGTGAGTCTGCTCATTGCCGGGGCGCTCGGCATGCTGTTCTTGCACCGTGAAACGCTCAATGGGGTTGATGTGGTGTTGTGGAAGTCCTTCGCCATCGTGCTGGGTGTGTGCCTGGTTGTCTATCGTGACCGCTATAAGCATGTGGAATGACAGCGTTCGCGCAGTGCGCTGATTCAAGCCTTCGCGTCGCTTCCGCGGCATTTTCTATTGTCCAAGGATGCAAGCCTGGCTGCCCGACCTGACCTGCTGTTACTGTCTGGCCATCAGGCCGGGACGGGAATGGACGCATGAACCAGCGGGTGACAGTGATCGGCGGCGGGGTGGTCGGCCTGGCGACGGCTTATGCGCTGGTGCGCGACGGCTGGCAGGTCGACCTGGTCGAGGCCCGCGACAGCCTGGCCAGCGCCACAAGTTTTGCCAACGGCGGGCAACTTTCGTATCACTATGTGGCTCCACTGGCCGATGCCGGTGTGCCGTGGCAGGCGCTTGGCTGGTTGTTGCAGGGGGACTCGCCGTTGCGCCTTCGGTTGCGTCTGGACCCAGCGCAGTGGCGTTGGCTGGCGGCTTTCGTCATGGCCTGCCGCACCTCCGTCAATCGCCGTAATGCCGCTCGGCTGTTGAGCCTGGCGCTCGAAAGCCAGGCGGCTTTGCAGCGCTGGCGCGAGGAGGACGGCCTCGATGATTTCGCCTGGCGGCGCAATGGCAAGCTGGTCGCATTCCGTACCCAGCGTGCATTCGACCACGGGCGCCAAAACTTGCTTGATCCCCACAGCCAGCGAACACTGGATGCCGCCGAACTGCGTGGACTCGATCCGGCGCTGGTCGATGCACCCTTCGTTGGTGGTGTGTTCACTCCAGGCGAGGAAGTCGCCGATTGCCACCGTTTCTGCCTGCGTCTGGCCGAGCGCCTGGAGGCGTCGGGACAATGCAGGTTGCTGTTGGGGCGACCGGTGACACGGCTGATAGCGCACGATGATCAGGCGCTGGCCCTTGAGCTGGGCAACGAACGGCTGGAAGTGCAGCGCCTGGTGCTCAGCGCCGGGCACCGTAGCGCCGGCCTGGCATTGCCGGGCTTGAATTTGCCGGTCTATCCCTTGAAAGGCTACAGCCTGACCGCGCTGATTGGCGCCGTGCATCGGGCGCCCGATGTGAGTATCACCGACTACGAGCGCAAGATCGTCTATGCCCGGCTGGAGGATCAGCTGCGTGTGGCGGCGATGGTGGACATCGTCGGTTACGACGAGTCGGTGGATGCCGGCAGGCTCGCGAGCATGCGACGGCTGGCGCGCGAGACCCTGCCGGAGGCCGCTGATTACAAGCAGGCGGTGGAGTGGGCTGGGATGCGGCCGGCGACGCCGACCGGAGTGCCGATCATCGAGGCCACACGGTATCGCAACCTGTGGCTGAATCTGGGGCATGGGGCCTTGGGGTTTACCCTGGCCTGTGGCAGTGGCGAGCGACTGGCGCAGTTGCTGCGCTGACTGTGCGGATCTGATCGCGGGGCAAGCCCGCTCCCACGAAGGCGTGGGTGCGGCAGTGCGCCGATGCGACTTGCCCCGCGATGGTCAGATCAGCGACCGAAACGCATCGGCCAGCCCACCACCTTCTTCGCCCGCGGCGTAGCGTAGGTGCGCACCTTGGAGGTGCTCAACCCCAGCCTCACCAGTGATTCGGCAATGGTCACCGCCGCGCTCACACCGTCCACCACCGGCACCCCGGTGCGCTGGCGGATCTGCTCGTCGAGCCCGGCCATGCCGCCGCAACCCAGGCAGATCACTTCGGCCTTGTCCTCGCGCACAGCCCGTTCGGCCTGCTCGACGATGGCTTCCACCGCGCGCCGTGGGTCGCTTTCCAGCTCGAGCACCGCCAGGCCGCTGGCGCGCACCGAGGCGCAGCGCTCATACAGTCCGGAGAGCTTGAGGCGGTCCTCGATCAGCGGTACGGTGCGGTCCAGCGTGGTCACCACCGAGTAGGCGTGGCCCAGGTACATGGCAGTGCTGGCGGCGGCATCGGTGATGTCCACCACCGGCACGTCCAACAGCTCCTGCAGGCCTTCGCGGCCATGCTCGCCGTAGCCGGCCTGGATCACGGCATCGAAGGGCTGGTCGTAGGCCAGCACCCGGTCCATCACTGCGATGGCGGCCAGGTAGCTCTCGAAGTTGCCCTCCACCGACTCGGCGCCGAACCACGGGGTCAGGCCGACGATCTCGGTACCGGGCGCGGCCACGCTGCGCGCTTGCTCGGCAATGGCCTCGGTGATGGCCTCGGTGGTGTTGACGTTGGCGATCAGAATACGCATGACGGATCTCCCTGAAATCAGTGGCTGCTGTGGTCGACGGCGATGCATTCGCCGCTGACATCGAGGTATTGGCGGTTGCGTGGCGCGATCAGCAGGTAGACGGCGGCGGCGATACCGGCACCGATCAGCCAGGAGAACGGCGCGATGCCGTGGAAGTTGGGCACCAGGGCCAGGACGATGGCCAGCAGCGCGGCCGGGATGAACGCGGCCAGGGCGCGCAGGTTGATGCCGCGGGTGTAGTGGTAGGCGCCGGCGGGGTTCTCGCTGTACAGCTCGGGCACGTTGATGCGGCCCTTACGCAGCAGCCAGTAGTCGGCCATGATCACGCCGTACAGCGGGCCGAGCAGGGCGCCCAGGCCCGAGAGGAAGTACACGATCACCAGCGGGCTGTTGTACAGGTTCCAGGGCAGGATCAGCACCGCCAGGGTGGCGCTGATCAGCCCGGCGCGGCGGAAGTTCAGGTGGCGCGGCGCCAGGTTGCTGAGCACGAAGGCCGGGGCGACGAAGTTGGCCATGATGTTCACCGCCACGGTGACGATCAGGAAGGCCAGGCAGCCCAGTACCAGGAATGCGGTGCTGGGGATGCTGGCGACGATCTGCGTCGGGCTGTCGATGACCTGGCCGTTGATCTGGAACTGCGCGCCGCACAGCACCACGGTGATCGCCGCGAACACCAGGATGTTCACCGGCAGGCCCCAGAAGTTGCCGACGCGTATGGTCCTGCGGCACGGCGAGGAACGGGCGAAGTCGCAGAAGTTGAGCACCAGGGTGCCGTAGATCGCCAGCCACAGCGCGCCGCCAGCGAAGATGTTGCGCCACATCTCGTAGCCGCTCAGGGGCTCGGCGACCGACCAGGCGATGCGCGCATCGGCCTTGAAGTACATGAACACTGCCAGGCTGGCCACGGTCAGCAGGATTACCGGCCCGGCGAAGGCCTCGTAGCGGCGCACCATCTCCATGCCGTAGGCGAGGATCACCAGCTGCACCAGCCAGATCGCCACGAAGCACACCCAGCCCAGGCTCGACAGACCGAGGATGCTGTCGTGGTCATAGGCGGCCACCTGCGGCCACACGGCGGTCAACAGCACCCGCAGCACCACCGAGGCCAGGTAGGTCTGGATACCGAACCAGGCGATGGCGATCACCGCGCGGATCAGCGCCGGGATCTGCGCGCCATGGATGCCGAAGGCGATGCGGCTGATCACCGGGAACGGCACGCCGGTCTTCTGCCCCATGTAGCCGGACAGGTTCATGAAGAAGTACACCAGCGCCGCGCCGATCGCCAGCGACAGCAGGATTTGCCAGCCGCCCAGGCCGAGGGCGAACAGCCCCATGGCGAAGGAGTAGTTGGCGATGTTGTGCACGTCGTTGGTCCACAACGCGAAGATGCTGTAGCCGCCCCAGCGGCGGCCTGCCAGTTTGGTCGGGGCGAGGTCGCGGTTATGCAGGCGCGGGCTCAGTTCGAGATCGGCCGGAAGGCCTTCGAGGGCGGTGGTCGAGGGATGGGTGCTGGCAACGGAAAGTTCAGGGGCAAGGGGGAGGCTGCTACTCATTCCGGCGGCTCCTGATGCGTGTGACTGCGATGAGCGGGCGCTGGCGCACGGGCTCGCCATCTCGTCGGTGCAGGCGTTGGCATCACTGGGTTCTGGGCGCAACGGTCGCCGGTGGGGCGACGCTGCGGGTTCTTGTGTATTTATGTTTCGTCAAACTTGTATACAAAACGCAAACACATAAAAGCCAGTTCCATGCCAGCGATCAACTCGCTTTCAGGTTGCTACTATTTTGAATCTATCTATTTGAAAGATAAGTGGATGAAATAAAGGAAATATAAGCTGACCAAATGAACAGGTAATATTTTTTGCTCGACATTTTAGTTGATCGAATGGTCAGATTTAGTTGATTGGAGTATGTAACTTAATGGGGCGTTACCGGTCAAAAGTGCACACAAAAATGGCACTTATGGTGACATTCATGTGTACAAGTTTTGGCCGGGCCGACTGCGTGGGAGCGGGCTTGCCCCGCGATAAGGCCTGCAACTGCAAAACCTCCCTCACGCCATCGGCGGCAACCGCCGCTTCACCGGCGTCTTCTTGATGATCGCCGTATTGGTCTCGGCCAGCACGTTGAGGCGGTCGAGCAGCGTGTCCAGCTGCTCCATCGAGCGCACATGCAGGCGGGCGATGAAACAATCCTCGCCGGTGACCTTGTCGCACTCGGTGAACTCGGGAATGGCCACGATTTGCCGCTCCACCTCCTGCAACTGCCCCGGCAGCGGGCGAATGCGCACGATCGCCTGCAACTGGTAGCCGAAACAGCGCGGGTCCACCTCCACCGTATAGCCGCGCAGTACGCCGCGCTCTTCCAGGCGGCGCAGGCGCTCGCTGACGCTGGGCGCCGACAATCCGCTGATCTGCGCCAGGGCCTTGAGCGAGCGGCGCGAGTCTTCCATCAGGGCGTTGATCAGCAACTGGTCGATGGCATCGGTCATGGCAGCCTCGTTAGGTGATTTTCAAGATCTGCCTTGATAGTAAAGGCGCAAGCACAGATATGCCTTGGTTATCCGCTGGAAGGTCGCCCTCGACCCTCCGCATACTGTGCCCATCATCGACAGGAGGTGTGAGATGGACAATTCGCTGCGCCGTGGCTCGCTGGAAATGATCGCCGCCATGCTGATCTCCGGGACCATCGGCTGGTTCGTGCTGGTATCCGGGCAGCCGGTGCTGGAAGTGGTGTTCTGGCGCTGCGTGTTCGGCGCCGGCACCTTGCTGCTGATCTGCGCGGCCATGGGCTTTCTCAAACCGGGTGTGCTGACCCGCGCCACCTTCCTGCTGGCGGTGGCCAGCGGCGTGGCGATCGTCGGCAACTGGGTGCTGCTGTTCGCCTCCTACTCGCGGGCTTCGATCGCCATCGGCACCGCGGTGTACAACGTCCAGCCGTTCATGCTGGTGGGGCTGGCCGCGCTGTTCCTCGGCGAGAAGATCACCCTGGCCAAGCTGACCTGGTTGAGCGTGGCGTTCCTCGGCATGCTGGCCATCGTCAGCGCCCATGGCGCGGGGCAGGCCAGTGGCGACGAGTACCTGCTGGGCATTGTCCTGGCATTGGGCGCGGCGTTCCTGTACGCCGTGGCGGCGTTGATCATCAAGCGCCTGACCGGCACGCCACCGCACTTGATCGCGCTGATCCAGGTGAGCACCGGCGTATTGCTGCTGGCGCCCTGGGTGAAGCTCGGTGGACTGCCGGGTGAACTGCCGGCGCTCGGCAGCCTGGTGACGCTGGGGATCGTGCATACCGGTTTGATGTACGTGCTGCTGTACAGCGCCATCCAGCGCCTGCCCACGGCGTTGACCGGGGCGCTGTCGTTCATCTACCCGATCGCGGCGATCCTGGTCGACTGGGTGGCCTTCGACCATCGCCTGGCGGCGGTGCAGTGGCTGGGGGTGGGGCTGATCCTGCTGGCGGCGGCGGGCATGCAGCAGGGCTGGTGGTTCCGGCCGGCCAGCGGCCGCGGCGTGGCAAGGCCTGAATGAGGTTCAGTTTGTAAGATCGGCGTGGTCTTGGCGTGTAACAGCCTCAAGGTGTTGAAGTCGTCCGGAGTCGGTATTCGGCTTCAACCGCCGGGGCTGCGAGGCAGCCCTTTCGCGGCACAAGGCCGCTCCTACAGGGGGATGCGCTTCCTGTAGGAGCGGCCTTGTGCCGCGAAAAGACCGCAAACGCCGACTGCTCAGTTCAACCAGCTCAACGCCGGCCCCTGGGGCACGATCCGGGTCGGGTTGATGTGGTTGTGCGAGTAGTAGTAATGCAGCTTGATATGCGCCATGTCGATGGTGCGGTAGATCGCCGGGATCTGCGTCAGGCGCACCAGGTACTGGTACAGCGCCGGGTACTCGGCCAGGGTCTTGTGGTTGGTCTTGAAGTGCACGTAGTACACCGCCTCGTAGCGGATCAGCGTGGGCAGCAGGAACAGGTCCGACAGGCTCAGCTTGCCGCCCACCAGGTACGGCTGCTTGCGCAGCCGGTGTTCAAGGGTGTCCATGGCCGCGAAGAATTGCTGGAAGGCCTGGTCGTAGCTCTCCTGGTCCGGGGCGAAGCCCATGTGGTAGACCATGCGGTTGATGTTGGTGTGCAGCCACTGGTTGAGCTCGACGATGTCGCAGCTGGAGCGGTCGGGCACCAGGTCGATCGGGGTCTTGGCCAGGGGCAGCAGGCGGGTCGCCATCTGCAGCGCCAGCTCCGCCGAATCGTTGTGCACGATACGGTTCTGCTGGCGGTCCCAGAGGACCGGCACCGACTGGTTGCCGGTGAAGCCCGGGCGCGAACGCTCGTACAGGCTCGACAGCAGGGTGACGTCCTTGTGCAGCGGGTCCTGGTCGTGTTCGTCGAACTCCCAGCCCTGGTCGTGGCGGCGGGCCGCCACCGAGGTGACGTCCAGCGCGTCTTCCAGGCCCAGCAGGCTCTGCACCAGGTGCACCCGGTGCGAGAACGGGCAGGCGTGGGAGATGTACAGGTGGTAGCGATTGGGCTCGGCCACCAGTTCGCTGAGGAACAGTTCCTGGACCGACGGGTTGTCTTGGCTGCGGGTCATCTTACCTCCCTACGGCGGTGGCCAGGCTTGGGCATGGACGCTCGCCGAGGGCGGCGATGCTGTGCTGGATCTTCAGGTTGGCGGCGGCCAGGCCCGCGGCCAGGCTTTCTTCGCCCATGCCCAGGCCTTCGGCGTAGATGAATTCGACGCTGTTCAGGCCGACGAAGCCCAGGGTCTGCGACAGCCAGCCGGCCAGGGTATCGGTGCCCTGGCTGTAGACGCCGCCGCTGGCGTTGAGCACGTGCACCGGCTTGTCATCCAGCAGCCCGACCGGGGCGCCGTCGACATAGGTGAAGGTGACGCCACCACGCACGATGTAGTCGACCCAGGTGTGCAGGATCGACGGTGCGCCGAAGTTGTAGCGTGGCAGGCCGATCACCACGCGGTCGGCTTCCTGGATCTCTTCGATCAGCTCGTTGGACAGCTTCAGTGCCGCGGCCGCCTCGATGCTGCTGGCGTCACCGCCGAACAGGGCGTCCATGGTCACCGCATTGAGGTGCGGGATGGGCTGGGCGTGCAGGTCGCGTACCGCCACCGAAGCTTCGGGGTTGACCTCTTTGAGCTGCTTGAGGAAGTTGTCCACCAGTTGGCCGGAGAAGCCGCCATCGGACTTGATCGAGGAGCGGATGACCAGGACCTTGTGATTCATTGCGAGAATCCTTTCAGTGATGTGTGTGACAGCCAGTCTTGAGCAATCGGGCGGGAGTGAAAAGCGCAGATAATCAGGGTATTACCCTTAAGGTTGTCATGTATCGCCAGGGGCTCTGTGCCGGAACGAGCGCGGGGCAGGCCCGCTCCCAGATATCGCGTGGGAGCGGGCTTGCCCCGCGATGAACGTGATGAGTTATTACGCCATTACCACTCGCGCTTGAGCCTGAACTTGCTCAGCTGCGCGCTGGCGATGCGCGTCTGGCTGCCGTCGGCGTTGACCCGCCAGGCCTCGGCCTGGGTGAACATCAGGTTGCGTCCATCACGGATCACCTTGGCGTGGAACAGCACCTCGGTGTCCCGTGGCGTGGCCGACAGCAGCAGGGTGTTGAAACTGTTGGTCAGGGCGTACTCGTCAGGCCCCAGCAAGGGCAGGGTGGCGAGCATGCTGGTGACGTCGAGCATCGAGTAGATCACCCCGCCGTGCAGGGTCTGGCTGAGGTTGTCGATGGCATCGGTGACGGTCAGCCGGCAGGTGCATTGGCCGGGGGACTGTTCCAGCATCTCCAGCCCGCAGTAGCGCTGGTAGGCGTGTTCGAGCAGCGCGCGCGAGTGCGCGGCGGCGTGGTCGCTGATGGTGCTCATGGTGTGATCCTTCACAGGTGCCGGGCAATGATTTCCAGCATGATTTCGTGGGTGCCGCCGCCGATGGCCAGCAGGCGGGCGTCGCGGTGGATGCGTTCGACCAGCGAGGGCTCGACGCAGCCGTGGGCGCCATGCAGTTGCACGGCGTCGCGGGCCAGGGTTTCCAGGGTCTGCACGGCGCTGTTCTTGGCGATGGCCACCTGGTGCGCGTCCAGGGTGCCTTCGGCTTGGCGGGCCACGCAGGTGTCGACGAACTGGCGGCTGACCGTCAGCTGCGCGTAGTGCTCGGCCAGGCGCTGGCGGATCACCGATTTGTCGAACAGTGCCTTGCCGCCGACCTGGCGGCTCTTGCACCAGTCGATGGCGGCCTGCAGGGCCATGTCGGCGCTGGTGATGGCCATCACCGCCAGGTTCAGCCGCTCCTGCTGCAGGCTGGCCTGCAGCAGACGGCCGACACCGCCCTTGCCGGTCAGGCGCAGCGCTGGCACGTCCACAAGCTCCAGGTCGGCCAGCGGCAGGCAGCGCCAGCCCAGGGCCTGGCGCGGGGTGTGGCGGATGCCGGCGGCGGAACCCTCGACCAGGAACAGCGCCAGGCCGTCCTCGCAGTGGCCGACCATCAGCAGCCAGTCGGCACGGGTGGCGTTGCAGATGAACGCCTTGTGCCCGTTCAGCCGGTAGCCGTCGGCCTGACGCGTGGCCCGGCACTCCAGGGCGCGCAGGTCGGAACCGGCCTGGCGCTCGGTGATCGCCAGGGCGATGCTCTGGCGGCCATCGAGCACTGCCGGCACCAGGTCGTGGACGATCGGGTGGCCGGTGGCTTGCACCGCCTTGAGGCTGACGAAGTGCGAGCCCAGGCCCATGGTGATGCCCTGGGCGCCGCTGCGGGTCAGTTCCTCGATCAGCACCGCCACGGCCCGCGGGTCGTCCGGCAACTGGCGGTGGTCGTGGCCCAGGCCGAGCAGGCCGGCGGCGCCGGCCTCGCGGTTGAGCGTGGCCGGGTAGGCGCCGAGCTGCTCCCAGGCCGCCACGTTCGGCGTGATGCGCTCGCTGACGAAGGCCTGCAGGCGCTGGCGGTATGCGTCACTCATGGCGATCTCCTCAGAACACCGTGGTCAGGGCCAGGTCGTGGAAACGCTCGACGATCGGCCGGATCCGCGAGGAGGTCATGGCGCTGTCCTCCTCGAAGTAGTACAGGTCGGTCATGTCGCGCATCACTTCCAGCATCACCCGCGAACGCTCGGCGGCGCGGATCTCGTAGCGCTGCAGGGCGCTGTCGAGGCGCTCGTCGCAGCAGCCGACCAGGGCCTGGGCGAGCATGAAGGCGTTCTCCAGGCCCAGGGTCAGGCCGTAGCCGAGGGTCGGCAGCATGGCGTGGATGCTGTCGCCGAGCATCACCACGCGGCCGTTCTGCCAGCAACCGGCGCCGGTCAGCGCCATCATCTTGTGGGTGAGGATCTGCTCGTGCTCGGTGGCTTCCATCATCCGCACCACGTCCGGCGGCAGGTCGGCAAACAGCTGTACCAGGCCGTCACGGTCGAGCAGCGGCTGGTTGCGGTGCTGGTAGGCGGCGAACCAGTAGCGGTACGGGCGGTCGGCGGCCAGCGGGTAGGTGACCACCCGCGAGAACTCCGAGGCGAAGATCTGGCAACGGTCGGGCAGCAGCAGCGGCGAGTCGAACTCGACCATGCCGCGGCTGGCCACCAGGCCCGTGTCGTAGGGCGTCAGGCCCGGTTCCAGGCACTGGCGCACGGTGGAGCCGACGCCGTCGCTGCCGATCACCAGGTCGAAGTCTTCCTGTTCGCCGTTGCTGAAGGTGACCCGCGCCTGTTCGCCGACCTTCTCCACCTTCTCGCAGCCCATCTGGTAGCGGATCTGCCCGGGGGCCAGGCGTTCGCGCAGCAGGCCGAACAGCTCGGGACGCGGGAACATCACCGCCGGCGCCGGGATCCCCAGGCCGTCCGGGCGCACCGGCTGGCTGTGGATCAGGCGACCGTCGCGGCCATGGGTGTCGAGGAACTCGATGGCCTTGCCGCGGCCGATGAAGCCGGTGTCGTTGAACAGGAAGCGCAGCACCTGCACGCCCTGGGGCCAGACGTAGATGCCGGTGCCCGAGTCGCGCGGGCCATGGGCCCGCTCGTACACCGTGGCCTCGAGGCCGAAGCGCTTGAGAATCAGGGCGCAGGCCAGACCATTGAGGCCGGCGCCGATGATCGCGATCTTCATGCGGCCACCTCGCTCAAGGTGTTCCAGCTCTGGCCGCTCATGCGGTAGCGGCGCTGCAGCAGGCACAGGCTGGTCAGCTCCATCAGCATCGGGTCGAGCAGGCCCTGTTCCTGGGCGCTGAGGGTCGGCAGCTGCTTGAGCAGGGTGCGGACCTTGGCCGCGTCGAAGAACGGCAGCGCGTCCAGGTCACGGCTGTGCAGGGTGTCCTGCACCAGCTGCCACAGGCGGCCTTGCTGCTGCAGGGTGGCCGGCGGGGCGCGGAAATAGTGCTTCTTGCGCTCGTACAGGGCCTTGGGCAGGTAAGGGCGCATGGCTTCGCGGAACACGTACTTCTCGGTGGCGCCGCGCACCTTCATCCACACCGGCAGCTGGCAGGCCAGTTCGACCACGTGGTGGTCGAGCAGCGGCACGCGGCCTTCGATGCTGTTGGCCATCTCCATGCGGTCGCCCAGGGTGGTGAGGACGAAGTTCGGCAGGTACGACTTGGCCCACAGGTACATGGAGTTGTGCACCGGGTCGCGGTCGGCGAGCTTGCCGTGGTCGAGGCGGTCGAAGAACTGGCGGTACGGGTCGACACCGCTGAAGTGATCGCGGAAGTCGCCGCGGTACAGGCTCTCCAGGGCCTTGAACCAGCCGGCCTGGTTGTCCAGCCACGACACGCCGTGCTTGAGCTGCTCGACCATCCAGTGGATGTCGTGGGGCATGTGCGCGTTGGTGTAGCCCTGCTCGTTGGCCTGGATGCGCTGGCGCAGCAGGTCGATGACTTTCGGGTCTTGTTGTTCGTTGTTGTACAGCAGCATGTCGCGGCGGAAGTGCGGGTAGCCGGCGAACACTTCGTCGGCGCCTTCGCCGGTCAGCACCACTTTCAGGCCGGCCTTGCGCACTTCCTTGCTGAGGATGTACTTGGCCACGCCGTGGGCGTTGAAGAATGGCGTCTCGTTGTGCCACACCGCCTGCTCGAAGTTGTCCGCCAGGTCGTCCTGGGTGATCTCGATGGTGTGGAAGCGCGCGCCGTTGTGCTCGGCGGCCATGCGCGCGAAACGGTTCTCGTCGTAGTCGTCCATGTCGGTGAACGACAGGTTGAAGGCGTCCAGCGGCTCGCCCTTGAGGGCGGTGGCCATGCCCAGCATCGCCGAGGAGTCGATGCCGCCGCTCAGGTACACGCCCATCGGCACGTCGGCGCGCAGGCGCAGGCGCACGGCTTCCTCGATGGCGGCGCGCACGGATTCGATCATGCCGGCCTCGTCGCTCGGCGCCGGGGTGTCGCGGCGGGCGAATTCCATGTCCCAGTAGCGGCCGCTGTGCAGGCCGCCGTGGTCGACCATCACCCAGCAGCCCGGCTGCACGCTGCGCACGCCTTCGAACAGGGTGTGGTCGCGCAGGTAGAAGGCGCGGCTGGCGTAGGCGTTCTCGTCCCAGGTCGGGTTGACGCCGGCGGCCAGCAGGGCCTTGATCTCGGAGGCGAAGTACCAGTTGCCTTCGTGCTGGGTGTAGAACAGCGGCTTGATGCCCAGGCGGTCGCGTACCGCCAGCATCAGGCGGCGACGGCGGTCGAACAGGACCATGGCGAACTCGCCGCGCAGCTCCTTGAGCCCGGCCATGCCGGAGCGGCGGTACAGGTGCAGGGCGATCTCGCTGTCCGAGGCGGTCTTGAAGATCGCGCCTTCGGCCTGCAGTTCGGTACGGATGCGTTCGTGGTCGTAGAACTCGCCGTTGACGATCACCGCTAGGTCGCCTTCATCGGCGACGATCGGCTGCATGCCGTTGTCCAGGCCGATGATGCTCAGGCGGGTGTGGCCGAGCACGGCGCGCTCGCCCGGGTCACGCCACAGGCTGTGCTCGTCGGGGCCGCGGTGATTGATGGCGGCCAGGGCGTCGAGGATCGACTGGTCGCTGATGCTGTTGCGTTTGGACTGGTAGACACCGATGAAACCACACATGGCAAAATCCTTTTCTCATAGGTCGGGCGTCGTCGGCGACGCCGGAACGGCGCGGGCTTCGTGGTCCGCGCACCCAGGGTTCATTGCGCCCAGTCGGGGCGGCTGCGTTCGAAGAAGGCGGCAAGACCGTGCTGGCCCTCGCTGGAGGTGCGCAGGCGGGCGATCAGCTGCAGGTTGCAACCCTGCTCGTCGAGCAGGTGGTCGCGGCCTGCCAGGCGCGCCAGCATCTGCTTGATCTCGCGACTGGCCTGGGGGCCGGTCTGCAGCAGGGTGGCCAGCCAGCGGTCGCGGGCCTGCTCCAGCTCGGCGGCGGGCACCAGGCGGTGGACCAGCTGCAGGCGCAGCGCATCCTCGGTGCCGAACACCTCGGCCGAGAGCATGTAGCGCCGTGCCTGGCGCACGCCCATGGCGCGCACCACGTAGGGGCTGATCAAGGCCGGGGCCAGGCCCAGGCGCGCCTCGCTGAAGCAGAAGCGCGCATCCTCGGCGGCCAGCACGTGGTCGGCGCAGCACAGCAGGCCCAGGGCCCCGCCGAACACCGCGCCGCGGGCCAGCATCAACACCGGCACCGGGAAGTCGTCCAGGCGCTGCAGGACGTTGGCCAGCAGGCTGGCGTCCTCCAGGTTGCGCGCATGGTCGAAGTCGCGGCTGCGGCGCATCCACTCCAGGTCCGCCCCGGTGCACAGGTGCTCGCCGGCGCCGTCGAGCACCAGGGCGCGCAGCCCCGGGTGCTCGGCGAGGGCCTGCAGCTGCTCGTGCAAGGCCCCGAGCAGGGCCTCGTCGAGGGCGTTGCCGGCATGCGGACGGTTCAGGGTCAGGCAGGCGACCGCGGGTTGCGGCCAGCTCAGCAGCACGTCGCTCATGGTCGTCAGCTCGCCATCTTCAGGGACAGGGCGGTGCTCTCGTACTGACGGCGATAGCCCTCGCAACCGCCGTAGCGGAACGCGCCGCCGGTGACGTACGGGGTGCTGTAGTCGGCCACGGCCGGGTGGTTGTCGCCGTAGAACCAGCTGCTGTACTGCTCATGGCCCAGGCGGGTGCGGCTGGCCAGCATGCGCGCATGCGCCTTGCGCCGCGAATGGGCCTGGTAGCCCGGCACCACGGTGGCGCTGAAGAACTCGCCGACGCTGCCCGAGCCGTAGCTGAACAGGCCGATGTTGCGCCCGGTCAGGTCCTCGTCGCTGTTGTCCAGCAGCGACAGCAGGGCGATGTACAGCGAGGCGGTGTAGCAGTTGCCGATGGCCTTGCCGTACAGCTGGCTGGTGGAATAGGCCTTCTCGCCCAGGGCCTTGGCTGCTTCAGGCTCGATCGCCTCGAACACCGAGAAGGCTTTCTTCGCCATCTTGGTGAACGGCTGGTGGAAGCACAGGAAGCTCATGTCTTCCAGGCCCAGGCCGCCGTCGGCGCGGTAGCTCTGCCAGGCGTTGCGCAGCGACTCCAGGTAGACCTCGATCGACAGCTTGCCGTCGACCAGCGCGGTGCTGCGCAGGTTCGGCCGCCAGAAGTCCGAGACGTCCAGGCTGTAGCGGCCCTGGTGCGGGTGCAGTTCCAGCAGGCGCGGGTTTTCGGCCACGATCATGGCCACGGCGCCGGCGCCCTGGGTGCATTCGCCTTCGGAGTTCTGCTCGTAGCGGGCGATGTCGGTCGCGATCACCAGCACCTTCTCGTGAGGGCGCTGGGCGACCAGCGCACGGGCCATCTGCAAGCCGGCGGTGGCGCCGTAGCAGGCCTGCTTGAACTCCACCACGCGGCAGTCGGCACGCAGGCCGAGCAGGCTGTGGACGAACAGGCCGGCGGCCTTGGACTGGTCGATGCCGCTCTCGGTGGCGAGGATCACCGTGGCGATCGAGGCGCGGGTGGCGTCATCGAGCAGCGGCAGGGTGGCGTTGGCCGCCAGGGTCACGATGTCTTCGTCCGGGGCCGGCACGGCCATGAACTCCTGGCCGATGCCGACCAGGTATTTCTGCGGATCGATACCATGCCGTTCGGCAAGTTCTTCCAGTGCGAAAAAGTGTTGCGGTACAGACAGCCCAATATCATCAATGCCGATTTTCATGTGTATGCCCAATTATTTTTCACTGTTGAAAAAATCCCAAAATACACAACCGGTCTTGTTGTTCCGGTGCCAGGCCCTGCTGGCCATTTAATTATTGCGGCTGAAGCTTTTGGCAAAAAAAGCGAATAATTCCGATGGGATTGATGACGCCAGTTCATGGTTTTTTGAGGGTGGAAAGTTCGGCGTTTATTTATCGCGCGCAGGCGTGCGCCCCGTGATTCCACGAGGCTTGTGCAAAGGGGTGATGAGCGGATTGTCGAACAATTGGGCAATTAAAATTTTCAATTGTTTTAATATGAAAATTTTATGGCGGTGTTATCGCCTGATTGACCTGTTGTTTTGGCTATATATTTATGCCGTATCGCTTGTGCATATCTGCATGGTCGGGACTTCCTTGTCCATTATTCATCCATTAGTGCCGGGCACCGTGAGGGAGGTTGTTGTCGCATGAACCGCGCCGGGCGAATAGTGACAAAAAGTGCGCGCATCGCGGCATGGTCTTCATGTGTCGGGCACAGCTGTGGTACAACGCCGCAGGACACAGGATTCGTCGCCCGGCTTTCGGGTACACAAGGAGGTAGTGGTGTTTTCCAAGATCAGTCTCGATCAGTGGCGCGCGTTCGTCTGCACGGTCGAGTGCGGCGGTTTCCAGCAGGCCGGCGAGCACATGTACAAGTCGCAGTCGGCCATCAGCCACTCGGTCAACCGCATGGAAATGCTCCTGGGCCAGGAGCTGTTCATCATCGAAGGCCGCAAGGCCGTGCTCACCTCCCTGGGCAAGGCCCTGCTGCCCCAGGCCAAGCACCTGCTGGGGGCGGCGCAGAAGCTCGAGCACCTGGCCAACCAGTACCAGCCCGGGCTGTTCACCGAGCAGGCGCTGGCGGTGGATGTGCTGTTCCCCATCGAATTGCTGCAGCAGGCGTTGCAGGAGTTTGCCCTGGAGTACAAGGATCACCGTATCCGCCTGTACGAAACGGCGTTGTCCGGGGCCCGCGAGCTGCTCGAAGACGGCAAGGTCGAGCTGGGTATCGCCAGCAGCCTGCCTTCCGGCTACCTGCAGGAGTTCCTGCTCAATGTCTCGCTGGTCTGCGTGGTGGGGGCCAGCCACCCGCTGAGCGAGGCGCAGGGGGAGTTGAGCCTGGACGACATGAAGAACCACCGGCAGGTGGTGATCCGCGATTCCGGCACGCGCAATTCGCAGAACAGTGGCTGGCTGGGGACCTCGCAGCGCTGGACGGTGAGCAGCCTGGCGGCGGCCGAGAGCTTCGTCGAACGGGGGATGGGCTTTGCCTGGTTGCCGGAGCATCGGGTGCAGCAGGGGTTGGCGCAAGGGCGGCTGGTGCGGGTCAACCTGCAGCATCAGCGGGAGCGGGAGGTGCCGATGTACATGGGGTATCCCGAGGAGTACCGGCACAGTCCCGAGGTGCGGTTGCTGGCGCAGATATTGCGGGAGCGGTGTCGGGAGTATCGGCCGGGGTGATTGTTGGGGCGGTAGCCGGGGCTGCTGCGCAGCCCTTTCGCGGCACAAGGCCGCTTTCATGAAGCAAAATACAATTCTTTGATTTAACTGGGGCAGCGTGGGAGCGGGCTTGCCCCGCGATGCGGTGTTTGGCACCGGCTTCGCCGGTGATCGCGGGGCAAGCCCGCTCCCACGCTGGTACTTTGCGCCCTAAGCGGCAGCCCCCCAGCCATCTCGAAGACTGTCAGATCTTTCCGAACCTGAAACCAAATGCTTCAGCCAGCAAAGCTTGGGATCTACCCTACGCGCTTGCCGGAAGCCGCCGCGTTGTCGGGGAAATACCCCGCAGATAACTTCACTGGGTCGCCACACCAGGTGACCGGGCGTGAGAACCCGAGGCGTAAAGTATCGGCAATCCAGTTATGGCAGCCGTGCCCGGGCAGACTTCGGTCTGGCCGAGTTTTTCTTGCGCCTCGGTTTCTCACCCCGTGCACGGCTGCCACCATTTGTTTCTCGCTCCAAAGTGCTGTCGTGGGAGCGGGCTTGCCCCGCGATTCGGGCGCTGCCAGGTCAATGCTTCATGGTTGCCGTACGCGGGCAGACTTTGGTCTGGCCGGCTTCAGTGCGTCGGTTTCTCACCCCGCGTACGGCGGCCACCTACTTCGTGTGAAAGATCGAACTGGGCAGTGCTCCCAGTCAACCCCGCAGATCACTCGGCAGGAAGTCCCGCTCCGGCTCGTAATCCAGCTTCAGATACCCCGCCAATTCGCGCAGGTCATCCGGGCTCAGGCTGCCGGCCTGTTGCTTGAGCCGCAGGCTGTCGACGATGTAGGCATAGCGCGAGACGTTGTAGTCGCGCACCGCGTTGTACAGGTCGCGCTGCGCATCGAGGATATCGACGATGTTGCGGCTGCCCACCTCATACCCCGCCTCGGTCGCCCGCAAGGAGCCCTGGCTGGAGATGATGCTCTGGCGCCGCGCGCGCACCTGCTCGACATCACTGACCACCGCGCGGAAGGCGTTGCGCGAACCTTCCAGCACCTCGCGCTCGAGGCTGGTGCGACCGTACTCGGTGCGCGCCAGCTCATGGGTGGCCTGGCGCACCCGCGCGCTGGTGCCGCCGCCGCTGAACAGCGGCAGCTTCATCTGCACCATCACCGAGCTGTCGCGCTGGTTGCCGGGGCGCTGGCCGAAGTGCGCGCTGGAGTCCATCAGGTCGCTGTCGCCCTCGGCGTAGCCCATGGCCAGGTTGAAGGTCGGCAGGTGATCGGCCTTGCTGCTGCGCAGGGTCTGGCCGGCCTGGCTGACGGCGGCCTGGCTGGCGCGCAGGCGCAGGTTCTGCGCCATGGCCTGCTCGACCCAGGCGTCGGCGCGCTCGGGCACCGGCGCCTGCACCGGCAGGCTGTGGCGGATCCCGGCCAATGCCGGTTGCGCCTGGCCGGTCAGGCGCATCAGCGCCTGGTAGGCGTCTTCGCTGCGGCGCTGGCTGTCGATCAGGTTGGCGCTGGCGCGGTCGAAGCTGGCCTGGGCCGAGAGCATGTCGTTCTGGTCGGACAGGCCGGCGTCATAGCTCAGCCGGGTCTGCTGCAACTGGCGGTCGAAGGCGCGCAGCTCGGCCTTGGCGGTGGCCAGGTTGTCCTCGGCCAGCAGGGTGTCGAAGTAGCTGCTGGCGGTGTCGAGGATCAGCTGTTGCTGGAACGCCGAGAAGTCCAGTTCGGCCTGTTCGTTCTCGGACTGCGCGGCCTTGAAGTCGAACCAGCGGCTGAGGTCGAACAACGGCTGGTCGAGGCTCAGGCGGTACAGGCTGCCGCTGCGCTGCTCGACCTGGCGGCGGTCGCTGCGCACGTCGCCGGCCTCGGCATCCAGGGCCACCTGCGGCAGCAGGCGGGCGCGGGCCAGGGGCACGGCCTCGCGGCGGGCCAGGTAGTTCTCGCGGGCGGCGGCCATGTCGCTGTTGTGCTCAACCACCTGGGCGTACACCGACATCAGCGTCGCACGCTCGGCGGCAACGGCCTGGGCCAGGGGCGCCAGGAGCAGCAGGGGCAGAAGGGTCTTACGTAGCATGTCGTTTCTCTTAATTCGGGCCGGCCGCTCCCAGGGGCAGCCGATCACGGCTGCCACAGGGGAGGGCGGGCGAAGGGGTCAGGCCGGCTGGGTGTAGGCGGCCAGTTCCTGCAGGCGTGGGTCTTCGCTGGCGCGGTGGTCCTTGGCCAGCAGCGAGTACACGGTGGGCAGGATGAACAGGGTGAACAGCGTGCCGACCAGCATGCCGATGACGATCACCAGGCCCAGGCTGAAGCGGCTGTGGGCACCGGCGCCGCTGGCCAGCAGCAGCGGGACCAGGCCCACCACCATGGCCGCGGTGGTCATCAGGATCGGCCGCAGGCGAATCTGCGCGGCGCGTTCGATGGCCGTGCGGCGGTCGAGCTGGTCGGCCTGCTGCAGTTCGTTGGCGAACTCGACCATGAGGATGCCGTGCTTGCTGATCAGGCCGACCAGGGTCACCAGGCCGATCTGCGTGTAGATGTTCACCGTGGCGTAGCCCAGGTACAGCGGGATCAGCGCGCCGCACACCGACATCGGCACGCTGACCAGGATCACCAGCGGGTCGCGCAGGCTTTCGAACTGCGCCGCCAGCACCAGGTAGATGACCAGGATGGCGAAGATGAACGTCACCACCAGGGCGCTGCCTTCCTGGACGAACTGGCGCGCATCGGACAGCCAGTCATGGCTGAAGCCGGTGGGCAGGGCATTGGCCTGGGCGGCGAGGAACTGCACCGCGTCGCCGATGCTCACGCCCGGTGCCGGCACCGCCTGCAGGGTGGCGGAGTTGAGCTGGTTGAACTGGGTCAGCTTGTTGGGCTCGATCGACATGTCGAAGCTGACCAGGGTCGACAGCGGCACCTGGGCGCCGTTGGCGGCCTTGACGTACTGGCCGACCAACATTTCCGCCGACAGGCGCTGGGCCCGTGCCACCTGCGGGATCACATCGTAGGAACGGCCGTCGAGGGCGAAGCGGTTGACGTAGTTCTCGCCTACCAGCACCGCCAGGGCGTCGCCGATGGCCTGCATGCTGATGCCCAGGTCGTTGGCCTTGCTGCGGTCGATGTTGATGTTGACCAGCGGGCTGTTGAAGTCCAGGTCGGAGTCGACCACGGCGAACAGGCCGCTGGCCATGGCCGCTTGCTTGATCTTGTCCATGGCGTCGAACACCACGCGGTGGTCCTGGGAGCTCTGGATCACCATCTGCACCGGCAGGCCGCCGGTGGAGCCGGGCAGCGGCGGTAGCTGGAAGGCGAAGATGGCCACGCCCTCGATCTCGCCGACGGCTTTCTGGATCTCGGCCTGCAGTTGGTCGGCGCTGCGCTGGCGCTTTTCCCAGGTGCTCAGGTTGGCGCCGCCGAACGCGGTGCGCGGGCCGTCGTTGCCGTTGACCACCCAGGTGATGTCGGTTTCCGGGAAGGTGGCGAACAGGCGGTCCATGCGGTGCGCGTACATCTCGGTGTAGTCGATGTTGGCGTACTGCGGCGCCTTGGCCACTGCCAGCACCTGGGCCTGGTCCTCGACCGGCGCCAGTTCGCGCTGGGCGCCGAGGTAGAGGATCGGCAGGCTGACGAAGACTCCTGCGGCAATCGCCAGGGTCAGCCAGCGGTGGTGCAGGGAGACGTCCAGCACACGCCCGTAGCCCTTGCCCAGCCACTGGAAAAAGCGCTCGGCGCCACGGGCCATCGGTCCTTCGCTGGCCTGGCGGTTGAGCAGGAAGGCGCTCATCACCGGCGACAGGGTCAGCGCCACCACGCCGGACACCACCACGGCGCCGGCGAGGGTGAAGGCGAACTCCTTGAACAGCGCGCCGGTCAGCCCGCCCATCAGGCCGATGGGTGCGTACACCGCGGCCAGGGTCAGGGTCATGGCGATCACGGGGCCTGCGATCTCGCGGGCACCGACCAGCGCCGCCTGCAAGGGCGACTTGCCTTCCTCGATATGGCGGTGGACGTTCTCCACCACGACGATGGCGTCGTCCACCACCAGGCCGATGGCCAGGACCATCGACAGCAAGGTCAGCAGGTTGATACTGAAACCGAACAGACTCATGATCGCCGCCGCGCCGATCAGCGACAGCGGGATGGTCACCAGCGGGATCAGCACGCTGCGCAGCGAGCCGAGGAACAGGAAGATCACCACGGCGACGATCACCACGGCCTCGATCAGGGTCTTGACCACCTCGTCGATGGACGCCTGGATGAAGCGCGCCACCTCGAACACGATGTTGGCGGTCATGCCCGGCGGCATGGTCTCGCGGATCTGCGGCATCATCTCCTGCACCGCGCCGACGATGGTCAGCGGGTTGCCGGCGGGGGTGGCGTGCAGGCCGATGAACACCGCCGGCTCGCCGTCCATGATGCCGCTGGTGTCGTAGGAGGTGGCGCCGAGCTCGGCGGTGCCGATGTCGCTCAGGCGGATCAGCGTGTCGCCGTCGCGGCGCACCACCATCTGGCGGAACTGGTCGACGCTGGTCAGGTCGGTGTTGATGTTGATGTTGGCCGAGACATACTGGCCCTTGGTCTGCCCGGGGGCGGCCTGGAAGTTGTTCTGGCGGATGGCCTCGGCCACGTCGCTGGCCGACAGGTTGCGCGCGGCCATGCGCGCCGGGTCCAGCCACAGGCGCATGGCCAGTTTCTGGCCGCCGAGGATCTGCGCCTCGGCGACGCCGTCGATGGCCGCCACGCGTGGCTGCACCACCCGCGAGATGTAGTCGGTGATCGCCGGCAGGCCGATGTCCTTGCTCGAGAAGCCGATGTAGATCACCGCCGTGCCTTCACCGGAGGACTTGGCCACCACCGAGTCGTAGGCGCCTTCGGGCAGGCGGTACTTGACCTGGTTGACGGCGGCCATGATCTCGGTGAGGGCCTTGTTGGAGTCGGCGTTGAGCTTCAGGCGCACGCTGATGACGCTCTTGCCCTGGGTCGAGGTCGAGCTCAGGTAGTCGACACCGTCGACCGAGGCCACGGCTTGCGAGATGGGTTGGGTGACGAAGCCCTGCATCAGCTGCGAGCGGGCGCCGGGGTATTCGGTGGTGATGGTGATGGTCGCGCTTTCCAGCTGCGGGTACTGGCGGATCGGCAGGTTCAGCAGCGCCAGCAGGCCAAGCATGACGATCATCGCGCAGACCACCAGGGTCAGTACCGGGCGGCGGATGAACAGGTCGGTGAATTTCATGGTGCTACAGGTCCTTTTCAGTGGCACGCAAACCCATTACTGCTGGGCCAGGTCCGGCTTGCGCGTGGTGCTGGCGGCCAGGGTGTCGTCGGTGACCCGCACCGGCATGCCATTGCTCAGGCGGATCTGCCCGGACACCACCACGCGGTCGCCCGGTGTCAGCGCGTCGAGCACCACTACACGGTCGTCGCGGCGGGCGCCGAGCTTGACGAACACCTGCTCCACGCGCAGCGCGCCGTCCTTCTCGCGCAGCACGTACAGCGAGTTGCCGTAGGCGCTGTAGCTGATCGCCGTTTCCGGCACGCTGAGCACGTCGGCGTGGCTCGGCAGCTCGATGCTGACGTTGGCGAACATGCCCGGCTTGAGTTGCTGGCCGGGGTTGTCGAGGGTCGCTTGCACCTGCATGGAGCGGGCACCCGGATCGATCTGCGGCTCCAGGGTGGTGACCGCGGCGACAAAGCGCTGCTGCGGCCAGGCGTCGACCTTGAGGGTGATGGCCTGGCCGGCCTGCAGGGCGGCGGCGGACTGCTCGGGCAGCGGGAAGTTGACATGCAGGCGCGACAGCTCGGTGAGGGTCACCAGGCTGTCGCCGGGGCTGACGTACTGGCCGAGGTTGACCTTGCGGATGCCCAGCACGCCGGCAAACGGGGCGCGGATGGTCTTCTGCGCGATCTGCGCCTGGACCTGGGCGATCTCGCCAAGCAGTTGGTCGTAGTTGGCCTGGGCCTGATCCAGCTGGGCCTGGGTGGAGGCCAGCGGCAGCACCTTGCGCGTGCGCTCCAGGGCCAGCTTGGCGTTCTTGGCCTGGGCCTGCAGCTTGGCCAGCTCGCCGCGCTCGGGCGCGTCGTTGAGCTTGACCAGCACTTGGCCGGCGGCCACGGCCTTGCCGGCGGTGAACTCCAGCGCGGTGATGCGCCCGCCGACTTCCGGCGAGACATTGACCTGGTGCACCGCCTCCAGGGTGCCGACGGCGCTGAGCACCTGCGGCATGGGGCCGGACTGCACCCGGGCGACCGCCACCGGGGTGGCGTTGGCCTGGGCGGCGGGGGCGTCGTTGGCCATCACCGCCGGGGCGGGCAGCAGGGCCATGGCCAGTAGCGACAGCGAGGTGCCGGCGGCGATCCAGTAGCGATTGTTCATTGTGCGGCTCCTTGTGCCTGGTTCTGGTTGGCACGGACCTGGATGAAGGTCTGGCGCAGTTGCTCGAGGCTCAGGGCGCCGGGGACCAGGTAGCGGCCATCGATCACCAGGCTGGGTACCGAGCTGATGCCCAGGCGGCGGCCCAGGGCCAGCTCTTCGTCGAGCATTTGCGGGGCCTGTTGGTCGAATGCCGTGGCGAAGGCCTGCGGGTCGAAGCCGGCCTCGGTGGCGACCGCCAGCACGGTGGCGCGGTCGCCAATGTTGCGGGCCTGCACCAGGTGGGCTTCCTGCAGGCGGTCGAACATACGCTCGTGGCCTTCGTTGCCGCCCAGCGCCTTGGCGGTCTGGCAGGCGAGGCCGGCGAGCAGGCCGGTGGGGTATTCGAAGTCCTGCTGGCGCATGGCTTCGATGTTGATGCGCTTGACGTCCTCGGCGCGCGAGCACGACAGCCAGTGGCTGAGGATGGTTTCCTTGGCCTTGGGCATCGAGCCGAAGCGCTCGACCATCGCCTCGCGGCTGGTCTGCAGGATGAAGCTGCGGTGCTGGATGTCCAGGTTGAGTTCGTCCTGCAGCTGCTTGAGGCGCGGGGCGAGGACGAAGCACCAGCCGCAGACGACATCGTGGAAGAATTCGACTTTCAGGGGTGACATGGCAGTGATCCGGTTTCAGGGAGGGATGGCCGCACTATCCACAGCGCCCCGGCAAGAAAAAAGCGACAAAAGTGCCGCAAACCCTCTCATCCCCTTCATCGATGGCCGCCCGGCCCGGCCGCGAGCAGGTAGAATGGCGCTTTTGCCTGACCGTAGCCGACATGAGCCCAGCCATCGCCACCCTTGAGCAGCACCTGCTCGCCGCCCTCGATCCCGCCCCCCTGGAGACCCGCCGCCTGTTCCATGGCCGTGGCCGTTGCTGGCCGGGGCTCGAGCAGATCACCGTCGACTGGCTCGATGGCGTGCTGCTGGTGGCGCTGTTCCGCGAGCCGCCCGAGGGCCAGCTGGCAGAGCTTGAAGCCATGCTGATGGCGCTGGCCGAACGCCCGCAGTGGACCGGCCAGGCCATCCTGCTGCAGCACCGCTACCTGCCGGACAGCCCCGGCCAGTGGTTGTGGGGCGCGCCGTGCCAGCAGCGCGAGGTGGTCGAGGATGGCCTGAAGTACCTGCTCGACCTGGGCGTGCGCCAGAACAACGGCCTGTTTCTCGACATGCGCTATGGCCGACGCTGGGTGCGCGAGCAGGCGGCCGGCAAGCGCGTGCTCAACCTGTTCGCCTACACCTGCGGTTTTTCGGTGGCGGCGATCGCCGGCGGCGCCGAGCAGGTGGTCAACCTGGACATGGCCAAGTCGGCGCTGTCCCGGGGCCGCGATAACCACCGGCTCAACGGCCATGACGCTTCGCGGGTCGCGTACCTGGGGCATGAGCTGTTCAAGTCATGGGGCAAGGTGCGCAAGTACGGGCCCTACGACCTGATCATCATCGACCCGCCGACCTTCCAGCGTGGCAGCTTCGTGCTGACTCAGGACTACGCCAAGATCCTTCGGCGTTTGCCGGAGTTGTTGACTGAAGGCGGCACGGTGCTGGCCTGCGTCAACGACCCGGGGATCGGACCGCAGTTTCTCATCGAGGGGATGGCCGAGCAGGCGCCGGGGCTGGCGTTCGTCGAGCGGCTGGAGAATCCGCCGGAGTTTCCGGATGCGGATCCGGAGGGTGGCCTCAAAGCCCTGGTGTTCTGCCAGCAGACCTGAGGCAGGACTCCTGTAGGAGCGGGCTTGTCCCGCGATGGCGTCAGACCAGGCAACATCATTGCTTGGGCTGACGCCATCGCGGGACAAGCCCGCTCCTACAGGGGGCGTTGGTTACTTGTTCGTATAGATCTGATCGAACACGCCACCATCATTGAAGTGGGTCTTCTGCACGGTGCGCCAGTCGCCGAAGGTCTTCTCCACCGACAGGAAGTCGACTTTCGGGAAGCGGTCGGTGTACTTGGCCAGTACGGTTGCGTCACGCGGGCGCAGGTAGTTGTTCGCGGCGATCTCCTGAGCCTCTGGCGACCACAGGTACTTCAGGTATTCCTCGGCCACGGCCTGGGTGCCTTTCTTGGCCACCACCTTGTCCACCACGCTCACCGGCGGCTCGGCCTCGGCCGACACGCTCGGGTAGATCACCTCGAACTGGTCGCGACCGAACTCGCGGGCGATCATCTCGGCCTCGTTCTCGAAGGTCACCAGCACATCGCCGATCTGGTTGGTCATGAAGGTGGTGGTGGCGGCGCGGCCCCCGGTGTCCAGCACCGGCGCCTGCTTGAACAGCTTGCCGACGAAGTCGCGGGCCTTGGTTTCATCACCGCCCTGCTTGAGCACGTAGCCCCAGGCCGAGAGATAGGTGTAGCGGCCGTTACCCGAGGTCTTGGGGTTGGGCACGATCACCTGCACGCCATCCTTGAGCAGGTCCGGCCAGTCCTTAAGCGCCTTGGGGTTGCCCTTGCGCACGATGAACACGGTGGCCGAGGTGAACGGCGCGCTGTTGTTCGGCAGGCGGCTCACCCAGTTGTCCGGCACCAGCTTGCCGTTGTCGGCCAGGGCGTTGATGTCGGTGGCCATGTTCATGGTGATCACGTCGGCCGGCAGGCCATCGATCACCGCGCGCGCCTGCTTGCTCGAGCCGCCGAAGGACATCTGCAGGTTGACCTTCTCGTTGTGCTCTTTCTCCCAGTGCTTCTGGAACGCCGGGTTGTAGTCCTTGTAGAAGTCGCGCATCACGTCGTAGGAGACGTTGAGCAGGGTCGGGGCGGCCTGGGCGAGGTTGCCCAGGGTCAGGCCCGCGGCGAGCAGCGAGGCGCTGAAGAGTTTTTTCACTGGGGCATTCCTTGTTCTGGTTCAAAGGGTTGGCGATATGCCAGCGACTATAGCGGGTGGCTTTGCGTGGGTTAAAGAACAAAACGGTCTTTGGTTATGTCGTTGTCAGTGCCGGCCTCTTCGCGGGTAAACCCGCTCCCACAGGTACTGAGCAGCCCTTGAACACTGCGAAACCCCTGTGGGAGCGGGTTTACCCGCGAAAGGGCCAGCACAGTCAGCCTCACTGCTTGGGAAACAACGCATTGCCACACCGCGAACAGAACGCCGCGCCATGCTCGTGGTGGTGCTTGGCGCAGGTCGGGCAGTCATGCTGCAACTGCTCGCCGCGCAGGGCATTGGCCAGCTCGGCGGTGAAAATGCCGGTGGGCACGGCAATGATCGAGTAACCGGTGATCATCACCAGCGACGACAGCACCTGCCCCAGCGGCGTCTTCGGCACGATATCGCCGAAACCCACCGTGGTCAGGGTGACGATGGCCCAGTAGATGCCCTTGGGAATGCTGGTAAAGCCGTGCTCCGGTCCTTCGATCACGTACATCAGCGTGCCAAACACCGTGACCAGGGTCGACACGCTGACCAGGAACACGATGATCTTCTGCTTGCTGCCCTGCAGCGCCGCCAGCAGGTAGTGGGCCTGCTTCAGGTAGGGGCTGAGCTTGAGCACGCGGAAGATCCGCAGCATGCGGATCACCCGGATCATCAGCAGGTACTGGGCGTCGCTGTAGTACAGGGCGATGATCCCGGGCACGATCGCCAGCAGGTCGACCAGCCCGTAGAAGCTGAAGGCATAGCGCAGCGGCTTGGGCGAGCAGTACAGGCGGGTGATGTATTCGGCGAGGAAGATCGCCGTGAAGCCCCACTCGATACCGGCCAGCAGCCCGGCGTAGTTCTGGTGAACATCGTCGATGCTGTCGAGGATCACCGTGACCAGGCTGGCGAGGATGATCAGCAGGAGGATCTTGTCGAAGCGTCTTCCAGCGACCGTGTCGGTCTGGAAGACGATGACGTAGAGCCGCTCGCGCAGGCTCGAAGGGTTGTCCATGGGCGCGTTCCATTGTGCGAATGGGCAGAGCCTAGGGGCTGTGTTTCAGCTGTGCAAGCGAGGCGCGTTACGGCGCTGGTTGACCTGGGCCAGGTGGTTGCCCAGGTGCATCAGCCAGCAGGCGGTGACGAACGGCGCGGTCAGCCCGGCGATCGGCAGCAGGTTGAACAGAGGTTGCAGCACCAGGGCGCAGGCGATGGCGAGCAAGGTCACCCAAGGCTTCTCACCCTGGCGGCTGAAGGCCAGCGCGGCCAGTGCCGCATTGAAACCGTACAGCCCCAGCCAGGCCCCCTGTGCCTCGCCCGCCAGCAACGCGACACCGCCACCGATGGCCGAGCCGATGATTGCCCAGGTGGCGGCATAGGGGTTGGCGAAGTACATGCCGATGACGATCAGCAGGCCGGCCATGGGCTTGTCGAGCAGGAAGATCTGCCCCACGCCGCATAGCAGGGCATACACCGGATCGGCCTCGACATAGCCGTTGGCCGACGGCTCGGCCAGCAGCAGGGTGGCCCAGCCCAGCAGCACGAAGGGTGCCGTATAGGCCACCAGCAGCTTGCCGCCGCGCTTGCGCCACTGGTGGGTGAGCATGCTCGACAGGCCGCCGGCGGCGATGATCAGTGGCGGCAGGATCGCCGACCAGGGCAGCACGGCGCTGATCAGGATGCCGATCAGCACGCCGTTGTAGCAGTACAGCCCGGCCTGGCGGTCGGCGCGGTCGTAGCCGCGGCGCTGGGCGGTGAGCAGGCCGGCGAGGGCGCCGAGCAGGGCGCCGCCGACCAGGTTCGGCGCGGTCAGCAGGATGGCCAGCAGGCAGCACAGGCCGCACAGGGGATTGCGCAGCAGCAGTACCTGGCTGAAGCCGTTGAGCAGGGCCGTGGCCCAGTCGGGGCACGGGTTGACGAAATTCTTGGTGTACATGGGCAGTCGGTAAGGTGGGTGGGGGAGCGGTGGGCCTCTTTGGGCCTCGGTTTTCCGCGGGTTCGGTGCATCGGGAGGGCTTTGCCCTCCTTTCGCGGCACAAGGCCGCTCCTACAAGGGATTGCGGTCTCCTGTAGGAGCGGCCTTGAACTGGTCAAGTAATTTTGGACACCGGTTAAGGTTTATGCCGCTGCCTTGAGCTTTTCCTCCATGGCTACTGG